>DAHVOV010000229.1 GCA_027318645.1 Candidatus Aminicenantota bacterium | reverse complement strand
CTCGGCCCGCTTCGCCGTCGTTTTCTCCACCTGCTTCAGGTATTCGTCCATGGCGCTGAGGATCCAGAAATTCGTCTGCGTCGTGTTCCAGCAATAGGGCTCGGCCTCGAGCAGCCAGTTGAGGATGCGCTCGGCCAGCACATGGCCTTTCTCCACCTCCAGCACGGCCTGCAGCAGCAGGGCGGTGGCGAAGCGCGAGGAGTAGAAGGGGAAGTCGCGGTGATAGGCGAACTCGCCGGCGTCGAAATAGGCGAAGTCGGCCTCGACCTGCAGGCTGTTGTTGAACTCGGACAGCATGGCCTTCGCCAGGTCGGGCTCGATCCCCTGGTTGTGCAGGGCGCGGTAGAGGAAGACCCTTGCCGGGAGCGGCAGGGAGTCGCGCTCGGCCGCCAGCTTCTTCAGCTTCTTGTTGTCGGCCCCCTTGCCCAGGCTCAGGACGAACTGGTAGAAGCTCGCGCAGGTCTTGTCCAGGCTGGCCCGCTGCAGGTAGCCGGAGATCTTCTGTTGCAATTGCGGGTCGACCTTGTAGTCGCGCTCCTTGGCCAGGTGCAGCGCCCACAGCACGTAGGCGGTCAGGTAATCGGAGGAATAGCGCCCGCCGCGGTAATAGGAAAGGGCGCCGTCGCCGCTCATGAACTCGGGGATGATCTTCAGGTAGCCCTCGATCTCGCCGCGGACCTGCTTCTGGTCCAGGCCCAGCTCCAGCCGCTCGGCGAGCTGCGGGCTGAGGGCCAGGAAAGGCATCACCTTGGAGGTGCGCTGCTCGAGGCATTCATACGGATAGAAGACGAGCTTCCTGGCGATGTGGCCCGCCGGCCGCAGGATGGAGGGGGCGGCCTTGATGGTGACGGTTTGCTGCTCGCCCTCGGCCTGGGGCTCGATCGCCTTCCTCACGCTCCTGCCGCTGGCGAAATCGAGCAGGGTCTCGCTGACCAGGCGGTCGGTCACGGGCAGCTTCTTCTCCAGCCCGTCCTTGTCAGCAGCGCTGAGGGCGAAGAATTCCACCCGCGCCTCGCCGGCGCGGTCGGCCGTGAAGGGAAAGCGGAACAGCGCGTTGGCGCGCGGGGCCAGGGAGCCCTGGACCTGCGCGGCGCCGCGGACCGCCAGCCCCTGCGGCTTGACCACCAGGGTGAACGGGAGCTTGTCGGCGGTGCGGTTGCTGAGCTGGGCGCCGGCGCTGAACTCGTCGCCCTGGCGGGCGAACTCGGGCATGGCCTCGGAGATCAGCAGGTCCTTGCTCACCACGATCCTTTTCTCGGCGCTCCCGAAGCTCTCCTCGCCGTAGGCCACGGCCATGAGGCGGTAGGTCGACAGCTGGTCGGAGCTCTCGAAGTCGACAGCGGCGTTGCCCGTTTCGTCGCTTTCGACCGCCTGGAAGAACAGGACCTCGCGGAAATCGCGGCGCACGCGGATGCCGGCGAGGTCGGCCTCCCCGGCCGCGGCCTCGTCCTCCTTCTTCATGCGCGCCATGCTCTTGGCCTCGGCGGCCATGACAGGGGCGGGGGCGATCCCGCCCTCGACCCCGCCGAGAACCCCGCCGGCCAGGCTGGCCAGCTCCTCGGCCTCCTGGAAGGCGTCGCCCGCGGCCGGGATCAGCGCGGCATGGACCTGCTGGCGGCCGCTGCCGTCGAAGGCAATGTCCGCGCGCAGGTACGGCTGGAACCCCGCGGCCTCGACCTTGAGCGCATAGCGGCCGGCGGCGACGCCGCCGAAGGCGTAATAGCCCTGCGGGCTGGCGGACGCGGTCCGCAGCGCGCGGAACGTTGAGTCCTCCAGGGTCACCTTGGCGTTGGCGAGCGGCGAGGCGTCGGGCCTGAAGATGCGGCCGAACAGGACCGGCCCGGCCGGCAGGTCGATGTCCAGCATGGGGTGCTCGAAGGTCCAGTGGCGGAAATGCTTGGAATAGTAGTTGCGCACCATTCCCCGCCCCAGCGGGGAATCATAGTAGAAGCGCTGCAGCGGGTCGGGGGTCTGATAGCCGTGCAGCGAGAGGTTGCCCTCGTCGACGGCGTAGACGAACAGCTTCGCCCTGGCCCCCTTGCCCTGCGCGTCGCGGACCCGGAGCTGCAGCCGCGCCCTGCTGGCCGGCTTGATCTCGGCGGCGCTTTGCAGGCCGACGGTCAGGGTCCGGCCCTTGTCCCGCACCGTGAAGTCGCGGTACGCCTCCTCGGAGACGTTGTCGGCGTACATGGCGACCACGCTCACGCGCACGCCGGGGAAATATTCCCTGCGCACCGGCAGCTCCAGCGGCGTCATCCGGTTCAGGGCGATGACCCGCGAGTCGAGGACCCGGCCGCGCTCGACGGTCACCAGCCCCTGCCCCTCCCTGGGCGAGCGGATGAAAAGCTTCAGCGTGCCGCCGCTCTCCAGCGTCGTTTGCTCCGACTCGATGAGCAGCCGGTCGTCGGCCGCGGCGGTCGCGCTGTCCCAGGCGAAGAACCCGTCCGATGTCGAGACGACCCGGCCCGCGGGGTCGGGGGTGTCGACGCGCAGGAGAAAGCGGCCCGGCTCCGGGACGCGGAACGTGTGCGTTCTCGTCCTGTCGACGAACACGTCCTCGGGTCCCGTGACCTTCGTCAGCTTGCGCTGGTATTTCTCATAGATGTCCTTGTAGAGGGTGACGCGGACCTCGCCGCTCGTCGGCTTGCCCTGGCTGTCCACCAGCGCCAGCTCGGCCTTGATCGGCTCCCTGGAGCTTTGGTAATAACCGAGCAGGATGCCGGTCGCCCGCCGGCCCGGAAAGAAGAGCGAGCGAGCGCGGGCCGTGTACTCCTTGCCCTCGGCCGACCTGCCGGTCGCCGAGAACAGGAGGTCGGCCAGGCAGTTGGTCCTGGCGAAGCGGCTCAGCGGGACGTCGAGCTCGGCCTTGCCCGCGGCATCCAGCTTGCCGGTCGCCTGGAATGCCGGGTCGTTCTGCACCAAGTCGCGGTCGAGGCCGAAGGCGTAGCGCTCCAGCCCGCCGGCAGCGAAGATCCGGCCGCTGGCCGGCGCCAGCGACAGCTCGTGGGACCAGGCGTCGCCGGCCATGGGGTTGCCGGCCAGGAAGGAGCCGCTGATGCCGGCGCGGAAGCGGTCGGAGGACAGGTAGCGCTCGGCGATGCCCGCAAGGGCGATCTCGAAGGTGTTGGGCTGGTAATAGTCGATGGTGACCTGGCGCTGCCCCTGCCACGAGCCGTCGTCGGCCACCCTGACCTGGATCTGGTAGTTCCCCTTCTTGCCGTTCGGGTCGGAGCGGTACGGGTAGTGGAAGCCGCCCAGCGCGTCGAGCTCCAGGCTGTCGATCTTCACCCGCTGCCAGTCGGGCCCAAGGATCTCGATGGACGCCGATCGGGCCTTGGGCGAGGAGACCCTGCCCGACGCGTACTCCTTGACGATGCCGGCGACGTGCACCGTGTCGCCGGGCCTGTAGAAGTCGCGGTCGCTGAACACGGCGACGCGCAGCTCGCGGTCCGTCACCGGCTCGCGGTCGAGCCGCGCCAGGGCCATGTCCCCCTTGGCGGCGTCGGAGGCCACGACCAGGTCGGAGGGGGCGATCGCCCGGTCGATCGCCAGGACGCCGTCGGCTGAGGTCCTGCCGATGGCCTGCGGATCCTGGTCTCGGCGCTCCAGGAAGAACGGTCGCTCGCCGAGGGGACGGCCGCTGCGGTTGTCGTAGAGCCAGAAGAAGGTCTGGCCCGGGCCGGCCTTGATCACCATGTCCATGCCGCGGCGGTGGAACACCTCCAGCGCCGGCGGATCGGCCTCCGGCAGGCGCAGCAGGCCGGCGTCACAGCAGGCGTTGTACGGCTCGGAGCGCTCGACCAGGAAGGCGAAGAATCCCAGCGGCGAACCCAGCTCGGCATCGCGCAGCGGCGGGTTGTTGGCCGTCTCGGGAAGGCTGGCGAACTTCTGCACGAGCTCCTTCTCCAGGAACTCGCCACGGAAGCCGCGCCGCTGCAGGACGCCGAAGCCACCCTCGTTCAGCAGGGCGCGAAAGCCGGGCTTGAGCTTGAGCAGCCGCACGCCGGCCTCCCTCATGCTCCGGGCCGACATGGCCGGTCTTCCCTCCGCCAAGGAAAAATCGATGCGCGGCGAGCGGCTGGAGCAGACGCGGGCGGCGATCTCCAGGTCCTTGCCGAGCCGCTCCTTGTAGACGTTAGCCAGGCTGCCGTCGACCACCAGGCGCAGCGCCTCGCCTGAGGCCAAGCCGTCCTGGATCGTCAGGAAAAGGGCTTCCTGGCCGTAATATCTCGTCTCGAGGCTGAATTTCAGGGGCGTTTTCCTGCCTCCCGAGATCCGGTAGACCTTGATCTGGTCTTGGCGCGGCTCGTCGGCCAGGGGGGTGGTGAAGGGAAGCCAGCAGTGGGGCGAATCAGGGAAGAGGACCAGCGGATCCCTGCCGGAATAGCGGAAGGCCGGCACGGTCTCGAAGAACAATGAAAAATCGCGAGAGGTCCCGGTGTCGCCCTCGCTGCCGCGGAATCCCTTGCAAACGATGAGCTCGTAGCGCGTTCCCCGCTTGAGCTCCAGGTCGTGGCGCGCCTCGATGGCGTTCTCCCCCTTCTGGGCCAGGCGCAGCCGGACATGGGCGCCGCTCTTGGCCTCCTTCAGGACGAGGAGCTCCCCGGCGCCGGCAGTGGTGACGGGCTGGTTGAAGCGCAGGGTCAGCGAGTCGTTTACCCACACGGGGAAATCCAGCTTTCCCCCCGGGTCGACGGATGAAAAGTAGTCCATGGAGGAGGCCTTGACCTCGACCGGGCGGGCCTGGGGCGTGACCCACTGCCAGCGCATCTCCTTGGTCATGACCACGCCGTTGAGCGAGCGGGTCCCGGCCGGAATGACGGCCGTGTAGGTGGTGGAATAGCGGAAGCGGGGGGAAGGCTTGAAGGCCAGGGAGCGGTTCCCGCGCCAGAAGAACTCCCCTTTCACCGCCGGCGCGATCCTCAGCAGGGAGGCGCCGTCCCTCTTGCCGCCGAGGGGCAGCATGTCGTCGGAGAAGGTGACGACCAGCTCCTTGTTCTCCAGGCTCTGCAGGGGGCCGGAGAGATTGGAAACCGCTTTCAGATCGTCGGGCGCCGGGCCGGTCGCCAGGTTGACCGCCATCATGGCCGGCAGCAACGCCGCCAATAGGATGATCGCAAGCCTCATGTCCGCCTCCTGTGCCGGGAATGAATCGTCTTCGGCGCATTGGACGGCGCCCAAGGCGTGATTTCCGGCGCGCCGCTGCGATTATGCGCGAGGCGGGCGGTTTTTACAACCCCAGCTTCGCGGTCGGAGATTGAATGGCCGCCGGGAATATGGCCCCGGCAAAAGCCGGGGCTGGGTGATCAGCCGATGTCGGCGTGGCGGGCGAAGCGCGAGGCGAGGACCTTCTCGTGGAAATCGTTTTCGGCCTGGTTGTAGCCGTTGTTGTAGAGGATCAGGGCGCGGATGACGTCGCCCCGCGTCTCGGCCAGGTAGCCCTTGAGGATGGTCAGTCCGGCCTCGATGTTGTAGTCGATCTCGAACAACCGGCGGCGGTCGAGCTTCAGCGCCTCCTTCCAGACCGGGTAGTTGACCTGCATCAGGCC
Organism: Candidatus Aminicenantota bacterium; assembly: GCA_027318645.1. Classification (GTDB taxonomy): domain Bacteria; phylum Acidobacteriota; class Aminicenantia; order UBA2199; family UBA2199; genus UBA2199. The sequence continues at coordinate 14,363 of DAHVOV010000229.1, read as the reverse complement.
GCAAGCCCCCTTGCCGGAGACGGCGCGGCGGTCGAAGCGGCTCTCGACGAAGATAAGGGCCATGACCAGGTAGGGATTGACGCCGTGCTTGCGGCTGAGGGCGAAGACCGAGCCGGATATGCGGGCGAATTCGGGGTTTTGCACGCGATAGACGTTTTCCTGGAAGCGGTAGAAGTCGGTCCGGGCGATGGCGTTCTGGTGGGCGTTCAGCGTCTCGCTCAGGCTGGATACGGTCTGCCGCAGCGCCAGGATGGTCTTATGGCTCTCGGCCTGGCGGGCCGAGAGGACGATGGCGCTGGCCAGCAGGATCCCCGACAGCCCGATAAAAAACAATAAGATTCCGCGAAAATTCTTTGGGAGATTCATTGTTTTCCTTGAAATGGATTGGCGAGTAAAATCATACCATGAATGGTCGCAGAAGTCAAGCTCCGGGTGTGGCTATTCCTCGCCGTCGTCGCGGTTGCGATGGATGTGGATGTCGCTCAATCCGTTGAAGTGGAGCGAGAGGGGGCAGGAGCCGGTGAAGGCGCTCAGCAGGGTGGCGATGCCCAGGAACCCGACCCAGTTCTTGTAATAAATCCCGGCGCCGATGACCGCGAGCGAGACGAACACGCGGATCCACTTGGCCGTCTGGTTGGTATTGCACTTCGGGGCCTTGCCCATGGGCCCATTATAGCGCGGATGGGCTCAGCTGGCAACCGGCGCGGGTGGGCGACGCTTCAGGGCGATGGCCTTCATGTGCTTCATCGCCGTTCCCCAGGACTGCACCAGGGCGATGACCAGGCCGGGGAAGCCGTCGAGGAATCCCAGCCGCCATACATAGTGGCGGAGGAACGTGACCGGCGGCAGGATGAGCAGGCGCAGGTACAGGAGGCGGGTCTTCTTGCGGACGATCTCCTCGGCCTGGTACCCCGAGTAGCGCTCGATCCGGCGGACATGGTCGCCGATGTCGCGGTAGGTGAAGTGCAGGATGTCGCCCGCCAGCGGCGCGACCCGGCCCGCCACGGCCAGCCCCTCGTGGACCCGCCCCTGCCAGGAGGCGCCGCTGCGCCGGAACAGCCTGATCTTGCGGTCGGGGTACCAGCCCGAATGGCGGATCCAGCGGCCGAGGTAGAAGGTCTGGCGCCTGACGACGAAGGCGGTGATGCCGTCGCCGACCCCCTGCTCCTTGAGGGAGGCGATGGCGGCCGCCAGCTCGGGCGAGACGCGCTCGTCGGCGTCGAGGTTGAGGACCCACTCGTGGCTGGCCCGGCCCATGGCGAAGTTCTTCTGCCGGCCGTAGTCCTCGAAGCGGTGGAGCTCGACGCGGGCGCCGGAGGCGCGGGCGATCTCCGCGGTGCGGTCGAGGGAATGGGAGTCGACCACCAGCACCTCGTCAGCCACGCCGGCCAGGCTCTCCAGGGCGGCGCCCAGGCGGTCCTCCTCGTTGTAGGTGATGATCACCGCCGAGATCTTCATGGGGTCGCCGCGCGTCGCCATGGGCGGGGCTAGGTCAGTGGCGGAAGTGGCGGATGCCGGTGAACAGCAGGGAGATGTTCAGCTTCTGCGCCGTCAGGATCACGTCGGGGTCGTGGATCGAGCCGCCGGTCTCGACCACGACGGCGATCTTGTGCCGCGAGGCGATCTCGATCGAGTCGGGGAAGGGGAAGAAGGCGTCGGACAGCAGGATGGCGCCCGCCACCGGCGACTGGCTCTTGCCGATGGCCAGCTCCACCGAATCGATGCGGCTGGCCTGGCCGGCGCCCACGCCGAGGAGCTGCTGGTTCCTGACCACGACGATGCCGTTGGACTTCACGTACTTGACCAGCTTCCAGCCGAACTCGACGTCGGCCTTCTCCTTCTTTCCCAGGGGCCGGCCGGCCTTGAGCTCGAAGGCCTCGACGTCGAAGGGCCGGTTGTCGCGGTCCTGGAAGACGAAGCCGCCCGGCACGGTCTTGAAGTCGGCCGTCTCGGCGTAGCCCGGCGCCATGCGGATCAGGCGCAGGTTCTTCCGGCGGCGCAGCGCCTTCAGCGCCTCCTCGGAGTAGTCGGGAGCGAGGATGACCTCGAAGAAGATGTCGGCCATGGCCGCGGCCGTGTCGGCCTCGAGGCGGTGGTTGAAGCCGACGATGCCGCCGTAGGCCGAACGCGGGTCGCCGGCGAACGCCGCCTGGAACGCGGCCGGCTGCGAGGCGGCCAGCGCGGCGCCGCAGGGGTTCTGATGCTTGACGATGACGGCGAACTGGCGCTTGCCCTGGAAGTCGTTCAGCACCTCGTAGACCATGGCCAGGTCGAGGATGTTGTTGAAGGAGAGCTCCTTGCCGTGCAGCTGGTCGATCGACGCGAAGGGCGAGCGGCGGTCGCGGACGGCCAGGAAGGCCTTCTGGTGCGGGTTCTCGCCGTAGCGCAGCGAGCGGACGCGGCGGCCGGCGACGGAGACGAAGTCGGGGGCCGCCTCCTGGCCGCCGAGCAGGTAGGAGGCGATCAGCGAGTCGTAGAAGGCGGTATAGGAAAAGGCCTTCTGGGCTAGCCGCCGGCGCTCCTCCAGGGGCAGGTCGGTGCCGCCCTCGATGGCGGCGATGACCGGCGGGAAATCCCGGTCGTCGACCAGGACGATGGTGTCGCGGAAGTTCTTGGCCGCGGCGCGCACCAGCGAGGGGCCGCCGATGTCGATGTTCTCCAGCATGGCGTCGAGGTCGCCGGCCTTCTTCTCCAGGGCGGCCTCGAAGGGGTAGAAGTTGACGATGACCAGGTCGATCTTGCCGGCGCCGAGCTCCTCGAGCTGCTTGAGGTGGGCCGGGGTGCGGCGGGCCAGGACCGGGCCGAAGACCAGGGGATGCAGGGTCTTCACGCGGCCGTCGAGGATCTCGGGGAACTGGGTGAGCGCCGAGACCTCGCTGACCGGGATCCCTTTCTCGCGCAGGCAGGCGGCGGTGCCGCCGGTGGAGACGATCTCCCAGCCGGCCTTGTGCAGGGCGGCGGCCATGGCCCCGATCGTTTCCTTGTCGTGAACGCTGATCAATGCCCGCTTCATGGCGCACCCCCGGGGTCCCATTATATCCTTTCTCCCTTCCGTGAACAATCCCGGCGGCGGAACCTACACCCCGATGAGCGGGGCGCTCTCGCCCCGCGGTTGGAGATTGAATGGCCGCCGAGACCATGTCCCGGCACGGGGCGATCTGCGACCAATTGGAACTGGATTGGGATTTTTGCCTGGCGACGGTTTGTCGGCAGGGAATGCCGGGGGGATTCACTCTTGCGCCGGTTCGTGGTATAATCCCCTTCTTGATCACGCCGGGGTGTAGCGCAGACTGGCTAGCGCGTTCCGTTCGGGTCGGAAAGGCCGGAGGTTCAAATCCTCTCACCCCGATTTTCCTCCTTCCCGCGCCGGCACTTGAATCGCCCGCGGCTTTGGTGTATAATCCCGACTTCAGTAATGACCCAGTGGGGAAGCCATGCCAAACCTAAATGAACTGATCGTGGTGCTGTATTTCATCGTGCTGTCCATCCTCGCCGTTTTCGGCGCGCACCGCTACGTGATGGTCTACCTGTATTACAAGAACAAGAAGGCCGCGCCCAAGCCCGAGCGCCGGTTCGAGACGCTGCCGCGCGTGACCATCCAGCTGCCCATGTACAACGAGATGTACGTGGCCGAGCGCCTGATCGACGCCGTGGTGAAGATGGACTACCCGCGCGAGCTCCTGGAGATCCAGGTGCTCGACGACTCCACCGACGAGACGGTGGGCATCGCCTCGCGCCGCGTCGAGTTCTACCGCCAGCAGGGCCTGGACATCTCCTACCTGCACCGCCAGAACCGCAAGGGCTTCAAGGCCGGCGCCCTGGAAGAGGGCATGAAGGTGGCCAAGGGCGAGTTCATCGCCGTCTTCGACGCCGACTTCGTCCCCTACAAGAACTTCCTGGCCAACTCCATCCACTTTTTCACCTCCCCCAACGTGGGCATGGTGCAGATGCGCTGGAGCCACCTCAACCGCGGCTTCTCGCTGATCACCAACCTGCAGTCGATCTTCCTCGACGGCCACTTCGTCATCGAGCACACGGCGCGCAACCGCTCCGGCCGCTTCTTCAACTTCAACGGCACCGCCGGCATCTGGCGCAAGGCCGCCATCATCGACGGCGGCGGCTGGCAGCACGACACGCTGACCGAGGACCTCGACCTCAGCTACCGCACGCAGATGAAAGGCTGGCAGTTCATCTACCTGCCCGAGCACTCGGTGCCCGCCGAGCTGCCCGTCGACGTGGTGGCCTTCAAGGCGCAGCAGCACCGCTGGGCCAAGGGCTCCATCCAGACGGCCAAGAAGCTCCTGCCCAGGATCTTCCGCTCCAACCTGCCGCTGCGCGTCAAGAGCGAGGCCTTCTTCCACCTGGCGGCCAACATGGCCTACCTGCTGATGGTGCCGCTGTCGGTCTCCATCCTGCCGGTGGTGCTCATGCGCCGCAACATGGACTGGGGGCAGATGTTCATCTACGACGTCCCCCTGTTCCTGATGGCGACGGCCTCGGTCGGCGCCTTCTACATCGTGTCCCAGAAGGAGCTCTACACCGACTGGACCGTGACCTTCAAGTACCTGCCCCTGCTCATGGGCCTGGGCATCGGCCTGTCGATCAACAACTCCGTCGCCGTCATCGAGGCCCTGATGAACAAGGAATCGGAGTTCGTGCGCACGCCCAAGTTCGGCATCGAGAAGAAGAACGACAGCTGGGCCTCCAAGAAATACAAGGGCAACAAGAACCTGATGATCACCTTCGTCGAGCTCGCCCTGGGCTTCTATTTCACCTATGCCGTCATCACCTGCATCACCGAGGGCATCTGGCTCACCCTGCCCTTCCTGATGATGTTCCAATACGGCTACCTGTACATCTCGTTCCTCTCGCTCTCGACCATTCTCAAGAACAGGCTCCCGGTCAAGAAGGCCAGCGTCACCCTCGCCGGCTGAGCCGCTGCGCCATGCCTGCGCCCATGCCCGCGCCGGTCGTCCCCACGCCGCGCTGAAGGACCCCATGCGCTACAACGCCTACTTCGTGCGGCTGGAGAATCCCCAGGACGTTTTCCAGGGCAATGTTCAGCTGGACGGCCAGAGCCTGCCGGTCTCCTTTCGCCGCGTCGCCGCCGACCTCTTCATGGCCCACTTCAAGAGCCAGGCCGAGTTCACCTTCCGCCAGCGCCTGGAGCTGAAGAACGCCCGCGGCGCCTTCACGGTCCTGCTTCCCGTCCTGTCGCAGTACAACCAGCGCAAGCTGCGGCGCATGGGCGAGGCGCTCGCCGGCGTCGAGGAGCGGGAGTTCGGCCAGATCGTCACCGCCTTGATCGCCGTCGACAACTTCCTGGACCTGGAGGGGCTGCTGCATTTCTTCTCCCTGGAGCGCAGCCAGGTGGTCGAGGCCCTGACTGCCCTGGAGCTGCAGCAGCGGCTGAAGGTGATCAACCTGAACTACCTGTTCGTCACCTCCTGGGAGAACTACGCCGCCAGCCTGGCCGCCATGGAAAACGTCCTGCGCCAGGCCTACGAGGGCCGCGAGCGCACCGTCAAGTTCGCCCGGCTGGAGAAGGCCGTGGGCGCCCCCCAGGAGTCCATCTTTTTCCGCTACCTGCTGCGCAAATGCAGCCCGGAGTTCCCCTGCCGCATCCTGCCCCAGGCGCTGGTCTTCTCGCAGCTGCCGCTGAGCGCCGAGGAGAAGGCGCGCATCGCCGAGATCGAGAAGGCGCTGCGGACGAACAAGCTGCCCCTCTTCACCTTCGAGAACGTGCAGAAGAACACGCCCTTCACCCAGAAGCAGATCAACGACGCCCTGTGGACCATGCTCAACGAGGGGACCTTCCTGCAGCTGGACGACCGCCATTTCATCTTCAGCGACGAGTACGCCAAGATCATCAACCGCCTGAAGAAGTTCGCCCGCAACCAGGGCGACGTGCTGACCTTCGATGACCTGCGCGGCCTGACCAACTATTCGCGGAAATACCTCATCGTGCTGTTCGAATACTGGGACCGGCAGGGCGTCACCTGCCGGATCGGCAACCGCAGGAAGATCCTGCTCGGTACCTGAATCAGGGCTGCGCCGGGACGGCCGCCAGGCGCGCCTTGGCGGCGGCCAGCAGCTCGTTGTACAGCTTCTCCTGCTCGGACTTGGGCATGTCCTTGGCCTTGACGAAGATCACCAGGTGGTCGAACAGCTTGAGCGCTTCGGGGGAATACTTCTCGTCGTTGAGCAGCTGCGCCTCGGCCAGGTAGTCGATGGCGGAGTCGAGCTCCTGGTTCTGGTTGAGCAGGATGCCGAGGTTGTAGCCCACCTGGGCGTTGCGCTTCATGGCGTACGAGGCCTTGAAGTTCTCGATGGCCTTGGGATTGTTCTTGAGGCGCGCGTACCAGTTGCCGATGAGCTTGTAGTAGTCGGCGTTGGGCTTCTCCTGGACGATGGCCTCCATGCCGCGGATGGCGTCCTCGTACTTGTCGTTCTTGCTCAGGTGGTCGCTCAGGCGGATCACGAAGTTGGCCGACTTGTCGGACTTGTCGAGCTTGTAGGCGGCGATGGCCTTGTTGAGGGCGGCGACGGCGTTCTGCGGGTCCTGGGCCTTGGCCGCCAGGAGCTGCACCTGGATGCGCAGGGCCGGGGCGGTGTAGTTGAGGTCGATGGCGGAGTTCCCGGGGCTGGCGCTGCGCAGGGAGTCGGCGAGCACGACGATCTGCTCGGCGTAGCCGTATGCCTTCTCCAGGTCCTGCTTGGTGAGGTTGTAGGCGTTGGCCAGGTAGAGATAGAGGGGGAGCTTGTTGCTGGCGTCCAGCTCCTTGTAGCCCAGGGCCTTCTCCCCGAACTGGATGGTCTTCTCGTACTGCTGGAGGAGGTAGGAGGTCTGGGCCAGGTAGACGTACATGTACATGGAATAGCGGTCTTCCTTGGCGCCGTATTTATTGTAATAGGCTTCCAGCTTCTGCATCTTGACCTGGAGGTCCTTCTCGCCGACCAGGGCGGTCCAGGTGTCGACCTGCTCCTTGTCGATGGCCAGCGCCATGGACAGGCTGAACGCCATGACCATGATGATCAAAAAGGCGGCTTTCTTCATTACGGGGTTCCTCCGCTTTGGATTGGGCTCAAGCCGACATTATAAATAATCCTTTACTCCAATGTCAAGTTGACGGAAAGAGAGCCGCTTTTTCCCCTGATTTGACTAAAAAATCGTTCCCCGGTACAATGGCCCGGTGATCAAGACTAGGCTCTTCCTCTGGCTGCTCCTGGCGCCCCTGATCACCCTGAGCGCCCAGACGCTCGCCGTCAGCACCTTCGAGCTGCCCAACGGCCTGAAGGTCATCCTCGCCCCCAGCCCCGGGATGCAGGCCGCCGCCGTCTGCGTCTACCACATGCGCGGCGCCCGCCAGGAGCCTCCCGACGCCCGCGGCATCGCCTACCTCTACCAGTACCTGATGTTCGACGGCAACCAGAACCTGGAGCCGTTCGACCACGTGCTGTTCATCAACAAGATGGGGGGCGTCGTCAGCGGCCGGGTGAACTACGACAACGCCGTCTTCTACGACCTTCTCCCCGCCCAGGAGATCAACGTCGCCCTCTGGCTGGAGAGCGAGCGCCTGAAGAGCCTGCGCCTGAACGACGCGAACATCGACGACCAGAAGAGCCAGATCGTCTCGCGCTTCGGCCGGCTGCTGGAGACGAACCCCGCCTACCGGGCGCAGACCTGGGTGAGCGCCAAGGTCTTCGAGGGCTCGGCGTACGAGGTGCCGCTGTACGGCGACCTCAACCGCCTCCGCTCCCTGAGCAACGACCGCGTGCGCGACTATTATCAGTACTTCCAGAACCTGGGCAACGTGCTGCTGATCATCTCCGGCCGCTTTGACATCAACGAGCTGCGCGCTGGCATCAACCGCTTCTTCCAGGACATCCCCCCCGGCCGGCGGGCCGCCGCCCCCGCCTTCAGCGCCCAGAACCCGCGGCGCGCCCATGTGGTCAAGAACTGGCTGCTGCCGGGGCTGAAGAAGCACTTCGTCGTCTACGGCATCAAGGCGCCGGCGCGCATCGGCTACAACTTCATGTACTTCGACTTCCTGCGCACCTACCTGACCGACCCGCGCCTGTCGCGCCTCCAGACCATCCTCAACACCGTCAACAAGCTGGACGTGGAGATCGAGAGCTTCTTCTCCGACTACATGGAGGCCAACTGCCTCATCATCCAGGTCTCCAGCCCCAGGCGCTTCAACCTGGAAAAGGCCAAGTACATCATCGACAAGGAGTTCCAGGCGCTGGCCAGCAACCCCATCGGCAACAACGACATGAAGGCGGTGCGCTCGCTGATGGAGCTCGATTTCCTGAAGGGCATGGCGTCGCTGGAGGACCGCTGCCTGCGCATCGGCGAGTTCTACCACATGTTCAACGACCTGAACTTCTTCGACGACCAGCTGAAGCGCCTGCGCCGCATCGTGCCCTACGACGTCATGGAGAGCGCCAAGAAGTACCTGGCCAAGCCGAACCAGGTCATCCTCAATGTCTATGGCGAATAATCGGGCTCTTCTGCGGCGCGGCGCCGGCTGCCTGCTCGGGGGCGCGCTCCTCCTCCTGGCCGCCGCGCGCATCCACGGCGCCGAGACCCGGCTGTTCTCCTTCGCGACATCCAAGGGGCTGGCGGTCAAGGTGCTGCAGGACAACGACCTGCCCTTCCTCCATGCCGAGCTGCTGGTCTACCTCGACGGCAGCACGCAGAACTACCAGTCGCTGGCCATCACCCAGCTGGCGCTCCTGGACATGTTCGACCGCTCGCTGAACTCGCCGCCCTCCAACCTGATGGACATGCTGCAGCGCCAGGGCGGCGACTTCTCCGTCGAGCAGAATCCCGAGTTCGTCCGCATCCGCTTCAATTTCCTCCCGGACCGCCTGGGGGCGTTCTCCAGGCTGCTGCGGGAGATCTTCACCTACCAGTCGTTCCATCTCGGCAAGTTCAACCTGAGCAAGGAGAAGTTCTGGACCCTGTTCATGAGCGGCCGCGACTGGCGCAAGGAGATCGCCCTGATGCTGGCCTACCAGCAGCTGGCGGGCAATTTCTATTTCACCCGCGGCTTCCTGCTGCGCGAGACCCTGAACGGCATCAACATGGCGCAGCTGCGCTCGTTCGTGCTGCGCACGTTCCGCCCCGACAACGCCCTGCTGGTCATCAAGGGGAAGCTCAACCCCTATCTCGTCCTGGGCATGATCGAGAAGGACCTGCCGCCCCCCGAGCCCCGGGCGGCGCAGCCCCGGCGCGAGCCAGTGCAGGCCAACCCCGGCCGCAAGGTCTTCATCCTGAACGTCGATACCCCCGATCCGCCCACGGTCTACTGGTTCGACGTGGCGCCGCCGGCCGCCGCCGACGCGTTCCTGCCCTATGCCATCGGCAACTTCTCCTTGTTCGGCTTCCCCGGGGGCCGCATCTACCACTCGCAGCGCAACCGTTTCGCCATGGAAGGGTACAAGGTCGATACCGAGACCATCCACCTGAGGGATTTCACCCTGTTCTGCAATTACGTGCGCCTCAACTACGGTGACCTGGAGGATTTCCTCATGCTGGTGGACCAGGAGCGGAAAAAGTTCACCGTCCGGCCCGTCGAGCGCAAGGAGTACCTCGACGCCCTCAATTACTATGTCGGCCACGCCCTGGTGAAGACCGGCAGCCCCGATTCCGACCTGCAGTCGGTCATCGACAGCTTCCACGGCCAGGTTGCCCGCCAGGAGGCCCCGCGGATCGGCCCCGAGCTCTTCCAGGAAGTCAGCCATGCCAAGGTGCTGCAGGCCATCGACGAGCAGATGGGGGCGAATCACCGGAACAACGGCCGGGAGCGGGGGATCGTGGTCCTGGTGGGAGACGCCGACCAGATCCTGAACAGCTTGAAATCGCTCAAGACCGAAGCGCTTGAGCTCTCGCTGGATTGAAAAGAGGCGGCGACCGGATTTGAACCGATGAATAGCGCTTTTGCAGAGCGCTGCCTTACCACTTGGCTACGCCGCCGAACGAGCGGGAGGCGGAACTGGAGCGGGAAACGGGATTTGAACCCGCGACATCCACCTTGGCAAGGTGGCGCTCTACCGCTGAGCTATTCCCGCTCTTGGGGGTAAGAATAATCGAAACCGCGCCTTTTGTCAACCCCCGGGCCGGGTCGAAGCGGATGGGCGCTGAGCCGCCGCCGTTTCAGCGGCTGGACAGCGACAGGATGAGCTCCCGCTGGCCGGACGGCCCGGCGGCCATGACCACGGTGAGGGTCTGCTTGCCGCGCGACCACATGGCGGTCTGGAACAGCTCGTTCCCCTGGTTGGCCGCCCCCATGACGGCGTTGATGTCGATGAAGCCCCCGGCCACGCCGCCCAGCCCGCTCTCCCAGCCGCTGGCCTTCAATTCCTTGTCGTAGAACGCCTTGACCTTGTCCCAGGTCGCGTCGCCGGGTAGGCGGAACCCCAGCTGCTCGGTATTCCCGCCGGCCCCCATCGCCTTGCGCACGGCGGCGTCCTGGTCCATGTTCTTCGCCAGGGTGTCGCCGACGACGCTTTCCCCGGCCTTCAGCTCGGTCGCGCCGGGATAGCGCGGGAGGTCACCGGAAGACGAGGCCCCGCCGCAGGCGGACAGGACCGTGAGCACCACGGCGATGACCGCCAGATGCACGAAACGCTTTTTGAACATGAATCCCTCCTTGGAGGACAGGGTACACCCTCGCCCTTGGCCTGGCAAGGGGGGAGCCGTTTTCCGGGGCGTCGCGGCCGCCCGGGCTCAGGCGAGCAGCCGCTCCATATCCGGGGGCAGGAAGGGGCGGCCCTTGGAATTGATGGCCGTCCCGATGGTCCGGGCAACGAGGACCAGGCGGTCGTCGCCGAGGCGACGGACCTCCTGCAGGAAGGCGAAGCGCAGCGGCGAGACCCGTTCCAGCGCCAGCGTGACGCGGAACGAGTCGCCGCCGCGGAGAGGGGCCTTGTAATCGAGCTCGCAGCGCACGACCACCTGGTCGATCCCCTCGCGGGCGTAGCGGTTGAAATCGATCCCCCGCGACAGCAGGAACTCGTGGCGGCAGTGCTCAAGGTAGTTGAGATAGACCGCGTTGTTGACCACGCCCTGGGCGTCGAGCTCGTAGTCGCGGACCTTCAGCTCGATCGCGAAGCAGGCGTCCGGCATGAGCGTCATCCCACCCGGACGGCGAACGTGCGGCGCTCCAGCCAATGGGCGCCGAGGTCGATCACCGTCTTCAGCCCGACCAGCACCAGCAACGCGCCCAGGGGCGAGCCCATGGCGCCGGCCAGCGCGCCGCCGGCCAGGATGGTGACGTGCATGACGATGATCCGGGCGTAGGGCTGCCAGAACAGGCGGGCGAAGGAGGCGCGCTGGTACTCGCCGCTGCCGATGAAGTTGCGCCTGTAGGAGTAGCCGTGGCTGGCCGCCAGCACCAGCAGCGCCAGGCCGAGCTCCCGGCCCAGGCGCGTGCCCGGTCCGAAGAGGACGAATACGAAGACGCCGTGGACCAGCGTGAACAGGCCGTAATGCAGGATGAAGAACAGGATCAGCGCCCACCGCGACCCCTCGGTCACCGGCCGGCCGTTGAGCGTCATGCCCGTGGCGTTGACCGGCCCCTGGGCGCGCCTCATCTTTTGCACGTTGAAGAAGCCGACCACCAGGTTCTCGGTCCAGTAGAAGACCATGATCGGCGCCACTTTCCACCCCAGGGCCAGCACGCCGTAGACCGGCACCAGGTTGGCGACCACCAGGGCGAGGGCCGAGGAGCGCAGCCGCGCAAGCGGGCCGGGGGCCGGGGAGCGGACCTCTTCCATTTCAGCGCGCCGGTTTGTTGAGGCCGTGGACGTGCTCCGCGGCGTAGAGCATCGTCTCGGCGAACTCGTGGGCGTCGTGCAGGTCGGCGGCGTCGGGATGGCCGCTGGCGCTCTGCGCCTCGCGGGCCCAAGCCTGGTGCTGCGGCGATTCCATCCATTCGTCGATCATCTGCGCCTTGACCTGGCCGCGGCAGCCGAATGTGCCGATCACCGTGTGGCCCGGCAGCAGGCTGAGGGCGGCGTAAAAGGCGCTGAGGGCCTTCTCGCCGCCGCGCAGCGAGCCGTGGCTGGCGAACAGGGCGATTTTCTTCCCCGCCGGGATCGATCGCAGGAAATGGACCATCCTGGCCGGCACGCTGTGGTGCTGGACCGGGAAGCCGCAGAAGATCAGGTCGTAGCCCGCCAGGTCGCCGGCCTGGTCGATGGGCAGCAGCTTCTTGCGCGTATGGCGCAGCCCGGCGAAGACGGCCTCGGCGACCTTGCGCGTGTTGCCGGTCTCGGAGTAGTAAGCCACCAGGATCTCCATGCGTCCTCCTATTCGCAGGGATTGTAGCCGAAGACCGGGGCGGAGTCCAGACCGGCCGCCGCCTTATTCACGCGCCGCTTCCCCGCCCTGGCGGCCCAGCGCCAGGTAGATCCCGGCCAGGACCATGCCCGCCGCCAGCAGCTTCAGCCGCGTCGGGGTCTCGCCGAGGAAGGCGTAGGCCAGGATGGCGGCGCCGATCGGCTCGCCGAGGGTGGCGATGGCCACGTAGGAGGCCGGCAGCTGGCCCAGCGCCCAGTTGAAGGAGGAGTGGCCGAGCAGCTGCGGCAGGAGCGCCAGCAGCAGGAACCAGCCGTAGGTCGCCGGGGCGAAGCCGCCGAGCCTCTGGCGCAGCAGCAGCGCCGCGGCCATCAGGAGCGCGGCGGCCGTGCCGTAGACCACGGTGACATAGGGGACGAGTGGGAGGCGACGGCGCATCCGGCGGCCGATCAGCCAGTAGCCGCTCACGGCCAGCGCGCCGGTCAGGGCCAGGACGTTTCCCAGGAACGGCCGGGCCGAAATGGCGGCGCGCGCCTCGGCCAGGCTGATCAGCACGCTGCCGGCGAGGGACAGCGCCAGCCCCGCCCCCAGGCGGGGCGTCAGCGGCTCGCGCCATGCCAGCCAGGCGAAGAGCGCCACCCAGAGCGGCGAGGTGGAGACCAGGGCCACCGAGCTGGCCACCGAAGTGTATTCCAGCGAGGTGATCCAGGTGGCGAAGTGCACGGCCAGGCAGAGCCCCGAACCCAGCAGCCACCCCCAGTCGGCGACAACGAGCCGGCGCAGTAGCGAGCGGTGGCGCAGCCAGGCCAGGGGCAGGAGGAAGAGCGTCGCCAGCAGCAGGCGGAAGGCCGCGATGGCCAGCGAGGGAGCGTCCGCCTGGGCGCGGCGTATGAACAACGATCCGCAGGAGACGGCCGCGATGCCGAGCGCCAGGGCCAGGCGCGGGGCCAGGGCCTGCCAGGGCCCGGCCGGCGCGGAAACGGCGCGGTTCATGTTCCCGATTCCAGGAAAAGGCGGCCGAGGGCCTTGAGGAAGGCGATGTCGAGGACGGCCGCCAGGATGAGCAGGATCCCCAGGGCCAGCCAGAGCCAGCCCAGGCGGGCGGCGGCGCTCCCCTCGTATTCGCGGCCGTCGGCGCGCGTCCGCCGGCGGGCGATCGCCCGCCAGCCGGAGAACGCCAGCGCGGCGCCGAGCGCCAGCAGCAGCCATTCCAGGAGATTCACTTCCTGCGCGGACATGAGCGTGATGCGGGCATTGTAGGGCCTGCGCCGGCGGCTGTCAAGGAAGCCGCTACAGCCTGCGGCTGTCGTAGCCCCAGTTGAGCAGGGCCTGGCGCTGGCGGCGGCGGCAGGCCAGGTCGCCCGGCCGGCAGTGGCGGAGGATCTGGGCCGCATGGCGGCGCATGGCCAGCCAGCGCCTGATCTGGCGCTCGTCGTCGGCATGGCGCCGCCCACGGTAGTAGCGGCAGTACCACTGGAACCAGCCGCGGGGATCGTCGGGATGGATCCAGCCCTTGGCCCTCCAGACGCGGAGCGGCTGCGAGGCGTTGACCCCGAAGAAGTTCAGCCGCGGGTCGTGGCGCTCCGGCGACAGCTTCGCGCCGGCGAACCAGCTGGCCGGGAACTCGTTCCGGCAGTCGGTCATGTACCTGCCGCCGAACACGCCGAGCCGCAGCATCTGCCTGGGCGTGAGCTCGGGCTTGAAGTCGGGATGGAAGCCCCTGCCCGCCGGCGCGGTCAGGGTATAGGCATAGCCGCGCTGCATCGTGTCGTTGACCACGATCCACCTGCGCATTCCCGTCGTTTTCCCCGGCATGCGGGGCAGCGTGTCGCGCCGGCCGGCGGCGCTCACTTCCCCCGCCGCGGCGCGATGACGCGGAACAGAAGCCAGGACTTGCCGGCGATCGTCCGGCTTTTGGCCAGCTTCAGCGCGATCTCGTTCTTCACCCCGGCGAAGAGGGCGAAGCGCCCCGCGCCCACGATGTGCGGATGGACGAGCAGGCTGATCTCGTCCACCAGCCCGGCGTTGAGCAGGATGTCGTTCAGCGTCGGGCCGC
>DAHVOV010000191.1 GCA_027318645.1 Candidatus Aminicenantota bacterium | reverse complement strand
AGGTTGTGGTCGCCGATCTCGACAACGACGGCGTGCCGGAGGCGCTGGTGACCCGGCACGGAGGCTATGACCAGCGCAAGAACCACTACCGCTGCGAACTCCTGGCGGTGGACGGGCGGGAGGGGTCGGTTCGCTGGACCTGGTCGGGATAGCCGCTGGTGGCGTAGGCGGCGCCGAGGTCATTCAGCAGGGCGGGATCATCGGGCCGGGTGCGCAGCCGCTCCAGGATGTCGCGCAGCAGCGGGCTGCGCGCGGCGGCCTCGCGCTGGCGCAGCAGGCCCAGCACCAGCCGCCGCCCCCACAGCGCCTTCTCGTTGTCGGGCTCGTTGCCCAGCACGCGGTCGTAGTGCCGGCCGGCCTGCTCCAGCTCGCCCAGCCGCGCGCACAGCTCGGCCAGGTGCAGACGGGCGCGCACGTCGTCGGGGTAGCGCTCAAGGATGCGCAGGAAGCATGCCCGGGCCTCCTGCGGCCGCCCCTCGCGCTCATGGATCACGCCCAGGTTGCCGTTGGCCCCGGGGTCGAGCGGGTCGACGGCCGTCGCCCGCAGCAGCCACTCCCTGGCCGCCGCCAGGTTCCCCTCGTGCATCAGCCGGGTGCCCAGGTTGTAGCAGGCGTCGGCGCTGAATTCCCGGCTCATGGCGCCGACGCGCCAGTTGCACAACGCCAGCAGGAGCAGCGTGCCGGCAACGGCGGGCAGGGCCCGGCGCCAGCGCCGGGCGCGCAGCAGGTCCCACAGCCCCAGCCCCCCGTAGGCGGCGAACAGCGCCAGGAAGGGGAGGACGTTCAGGCGGTAGCGCGACGTGACGAAGAAGGCCAGCAGGACGGCGGCGTGGGCGAGGACGAAGGCCAGCAGCAGTCCGGCGCCGCGCACGCGGCGGCGGACGGCCAGCGCCATGCCCAGCACGGCCAGCGGCAGCAGCAGGCCGAAGGGGAAGGCCAGCCCCTTTTTCCAGGCCAGCAGGGAGAGGAGCGCGGAGTACTGCCGGTAGGCGTAGATGTCGATGTCGCGCATGATCTCGCCGCCGCCGGCCAGGTGGCGCAGCTTGCGCAGCAGCACCCGGCCGTAGCCGGCGGGATCGGCGGCGATGAGCCGCAGCGCCTTGCGGCGGAAGTATTCCGACTGGCCGCCGGCCGAGACGATGCCCTGGCGGATGGGCTCGTTCAGCAGCCCGTCCCACTCGTAGCCCGGGCGGATGGCCAGCTTGCGCTCGAAGTCGGCGCCGCTGCCCAGGAAGAAGTTGATGCCGCCGTTGGTGCTGATGGGGACGAGCTCGCCGCCGACCCGCCAGTTGCGCCAGGCGACGGGGGCGATGACCAGTGCCAGCCCGGCGGCGAAGGCGCCGAGGAGGGCCAGGCCGCGCCGCGGCCCGGGACGGGGGGCGGGGCCACGCCAGCTCCGCCAGGCGCACAGCGGGATGACCAGCGCCATGGGCAGGACGACCGACATGGCCAGGGCCGAGAGGCCGAGCAGGGCGCCGGTGAGCAGGGCGCGGCCCGGCGACGGCCTCGCGATCGCTGCCAGCGCGCTCCGCGCCAGCAGCAGGTTGAGCAGGACGATCAGCGCCGGGGCCAGCAGCTCGCCCTCGTAGAAGATCATCGGCCCGTACAGGGAGAAGGCCAGGGCGGCGGCCAGCCCCACGCGGCGGCCGAAGGTCCGTTCGCCCAGGGTGAAGATCAGGCAGGCGCTGGCGGTGCCGGCCGCCATCTGCAGCAGCCGCGCCAGCAGCAGGCTGCGCCCGAACAGGGCGTACAGCAGGCCGAGCGCGTAGGGATAGAGGGGCGGCTGGAAGAAGGGCGCCGGGATGGGCTCCTCCCCGGCGGCGATGCGCACCGCCATGTCGTCGTAGGTCTGGGCGTCGACGATCGGGCGGGAGAAGAACGGGCTGCGGGCGGACTGCGCCAGGTAGACGAGGCGCGCGGCCACGGCAACCGCCGCCACGAGCAGCAGCAGGCGGCGCCGCGTCACGCGGCTTGCGGCCGCGTCCTCCGGGGATCGTCTCGCCGGGTTTCGTTTCATGATGCTGAGAAGCCCGCCCCGGGCGGCCGGGGCGGGCGGCAGAGCAAGCGCGGGCGGGCGCCGGAGCGCCCGCCCGCGGAGGGGATCAGAACGCGAACTTGAGGCCCAGCGTCGCCTCCAGCGGCGGCAGGAAGCGGTAGCCGTTGCCGAAGATCGGGTCGAGCACCTCGACCAGGGACTTGACGTCGGTCTGGCCGGTGATGAGGTCCTCGTCGCTGATGTACACGTCGTCGCGGTTGTAGAAGCCGTAGATGCGCTGCGCCGTCTTGGCGTCGGTCACGTTGCGGATGTTGAGCGAGAGCTGCAGGCTGTTGCGGCCGAGCTTCATGCGGTACTCGGCGTAGACGTCGGCGCTGACGGTGAAGGGGGAGCGCTTGCCGGTGTCGAAGCGGTTGTAGGGGTAGTAGCCCTGCTGGCCGTTCACCTGGATCTCGGTCGTGAACGGCACGCCGGAGTAGGCGTTGACCACGCCGCCCAGGGTCAGGCCCCAGGGGAAGACGTAGGAGGCGTAGGCCTTGAAGTAGTGGGGGCGGTCGGTGGCCAGCGGCCCGTTGATGGGCTTCATGGTCTGGTCGTAGGCGGTCATCCACAGGTCGAAGTAGCGGTTGACGTTGGGGTCATTGCGCATGGCCTCGTCGGAGCTGTTCAGGCCGGCGTAGTTGCCGGTCAGCCGGCTCCAGGTGTAGGAGAAGCCGCCGAGCCAGTTGTTGCTGAAGCGCTTCTCCAGGGCCAGGTTCACCGCCCAGTAGTCGCGCTTGGCCTTCTGCGCCGGCGGCAGGTTGGCCGGCAGGATGCCGGCGTCCTTGGCGGTCTGGTACTGCTTTTCCACGTAGGCGCTGCCGGGGTTGGCGATGAAGTAGGTCTCGCCCTCGGGCATCTGGATGCCGATGTCGTCGATGGCCTGCAGCAGCTTCTTGTTGACCAGGCGGGCCGAGAGGGAGATGTTGTCGTTGATCTTCTTCTCCACGCCCAGCGAGATCTCACGCTGGGACATGGGCTTGATGTCGGGATCGGTCTCGTTGATGGAGGGGATGCGCCAGTTCAGGCTGCCCAGGTAGGTGCCGGGGAACTCGCCGTTGACGCCGATCTGGTCCCAGTTGTAGGTGTCAAGCTCGTAGTAATGGCTGATCCAGCGGTCGCCGCCGTAGGAGCCCTCGGGCAGGGCGAGCTTCATGCAGTCCTGGAAGATGCCGAACGAGCCGAACAGCTTCAGGCTGGAATTGCCGAACACGTCGTAGATGAATCCCAGGCGCGGGGCCAGCTTGTCGCCCCAGCCGAAGTCGAGGACGGTGACGTCCTTGTATTCCGGCAGGTCGCTGAACGCGGGCACCTGCTCGTTCTCGGCGCGCAGGCCGATGTTGAGGGTCAGGCGGTTGGCGATGGTCCAGGAGTCCTGGATGTAGAAGGCGTAGCGGTTGGACCTGGCCTTGTTGACCAGGGTGCCGAAGGGCGAGCGGTTCTCGTAGTACCCGTACTTGCCCATGTAGCCGGCGTCGACCGGGCTGCCGTCGATCTGGTAGGGGAAGGGGCGGCCGACGCGCAGGATCACGACCGGGTTGGGGGCGGTGCCGTCGTAGTCGTCCATGATCTGGATGTACTGGAAGCCCGCCTTCCACGAGTGCTCGCCGGCCAGGTTCATGAAGTAGTTGAGGTCGACGTTGGCGCTGGTGCGCGTGTAGTGGGCCTTGTTCTGCTTGTAGAAGAGGCCCCAGGTGTAGTTCTGCCAGCCGTCGTCGTGGATCTTGTCGCTGGGCCAGCCGAGCGCGGCCTCGCCGCCCTCGTTGTAGACCCAGTGGCGGTAGTAGATCCCCGGCGGGTCGAGCTTCTGCACGTTGTTCTGGTCATAGAAGCCGACGCGGGCCGACACCTGCAGGTTGTTGCCCAGGGTGTAGTCGACGTTGCCGGCGACCGACCAGGTCGGGGCGTTCTCGCCCACGTCGCCGTAGTTGAACGTCGAGCTGCCCAGCTGGGCCCAGTCCACGTCGTCGGTGGCCGGGTCGTCGCCGGGGAGGCCGCCGCGGGAGCGGTTGCTGTTGGAGATGAAGGACGCCGACATGCGCAGGTTCTTGAGCGGCTCGGCCGTCAGCTTGAAGGTGCCGTTCGTCCAGGTGTCCTTGCGCGTGAAGCGGTCGCGCGCCGCTCCCGGCTCGTCGTTCCAGTTGATGTCGCGCTCGAATTGGCGGTAGACCGGCAGGATGGAGCCGAAGAACCACACCTTGTCCTTGATGATGTAGCCGCCCAGCGAGAAGCCGCCCTCGATGCGGTTGAACGTGTTCTTGTTGTACTTCTCGTAATTGTAGTATTCCCACTGCGTGGGGTCCTCGGGGAGCAGGCGCGGGATGTCGCGGGTGTTGCCGCGCAGGGCGCTGCCCTGGTAGTAGCCCACCACCTCGCCGTGGAACTCGTTGCCGCCCGAGCGGGTGACGACGTTGACCACGCCGCCCATCGAGCCGCCGAACTCGGCCTGGTAGCCCGAGGCCTTGACCTGCACCTCGTCGATGAAGTCGAAGGCGGCCTGCATGCGCTGCTGGGCGCCGCGGATCTCGCCCGTCTCCATGCCGTCGACGAAGAAGACGTTCTCGGCGCCGCTGGCGCCGTCGACCGACAGGACGTTGGTCATGGGCTCGTTGTAGACGCCGGGGATGGCGGTGACCAGGGTGCTGAAGTCGCGGCCCTTGGGCAGGGTCTGGAAGTGCTCCTTGGTCAGGGTCATGCCCTTGGCCGTGCTCTTGACGTCGATCAGCGGCACCTGGCCGGAGATGGTGACCACCTCGTTCAGGTTGCCGAGCTTCATCTCGACCTTGAGCGCGGCCGTCTGCTCGGCGACCAGCGGGATGTTGTCGCGCACGACGGTCTGGAAGCCGTCGAGGGTGAAGACGAGCTTGTAGACGCCGGGCGTCAGGTTGAACAGCTTGAAGGCGCCGTTCTCGTCGGTCACCGCCGTCGCCTTGCCCACCAGCTTGGGGCTGGTGGCCTCGACGTTGACGCCGGGGACCAGAGAGCCGTCTTCGAGCTGTACCGTGCCGAAGATCTTGGCCGTGGTCTGCTGGGCGGTCAACAGGCCCGCGCACAGGAGCAGGCCGATCGCCGCCATGGCGAACCGTTTGCTGATACTCATGGTTGTCCTCCTTGGTTTTGACAAACCGCTTCAGAGGTTGCAACCTTCATGCCAATCCCGCCGCGGCCGGGCATCCCCCCGGGCGGCCCCTGGGAACGAGCGTGAAGACGTCCGACCATAGAGGATTTTATGGCAATGGGCCCGCCCGGTGCCCGCCGCGGGTGAAGGGGCCCGGGCGTCCCGGTCCGGCCGGCGCAGGACCGAAACCGGAATTCCTTTCCGGAATTCGCGGGAAAGCACAAGAATTTGAACGCCAGCGGCGCGAAAAACGCCCTTCGCGGGGAACGCCGGGGCGCGGCGCCGGGTCAGGTTTTCACGAAGACGGGCGCCGGCCGATCGCCGCCCGCTCCGCGGCCGCGCATTTCTTGTCATCGCCGGAGCGGGGTGATATAATCGACCCTTATGATCCGTCTAACCAAGGTCAGGGTGCCATGAAGAAAATCGCCGTCATCCTCTTCCTCGCCGCCGCCGTCCTCCAGCTCCTGCCGGCCGCCGCGGACAAGGAGCTCGTCCAGAAGCTGCCGCCGCAGTACCGCAAGTGGCTGACCGAGGACGTGGTGTACATCATCAGCCCGGTGGAGCGCGACGTCTTCCTGCAGCTGCAGTCGGAC
>DAHVOV010000266.1 GCA_027318645.1 Candidatus Aminicenantota bacterium | reverse complement strand
GGCGCGCCGGCGGCGGTCACGACGGCCGCCACCACCCCCCGCCCTCCCGGCGCGGCGCCGAGGCGTTCCTGCGCGTCTACGCCCAGGGCTATTGGCGGGTGCGTTTCCTGGAGGAGACGAAGCCCGGGCTGCTGAAGGAGCTCCTGAGGGAAAAGCGCCGGAGCCGCGCATGGCTCCCGGCGATCGCCCACGCCCTGGGCATCGCCGATTCGGGCGGGTCCGAGCTGGACCAGTTGGTCATCCGGCACTTCAGCGGACTGAACGCGAACGCCTGAACTCGGTATACGGCGTACGGCATACGGTTGACGGCAGCGGCGAGATCAGAAGCATGATCGGGAGAATGCCCGGCCGTCTGCCGTACGCCGTGCGCCGTCCGCCGATTCCTCAGCTCTTCCTTTTCTTCCTGAACAGCCTTTTCAGCGAGCCCTTGTCCAGCCCGCCGGTGACCACGTAGAAGGCGGGAACGACCACCAGGCTCAGCACCGTCGACAGCACCAGTCCGCCGATGATGGCGATGGCCATGGGCATGCGGATCTCCGAGCCCGGGCCGATGCCCAGCGCCGGCGGGATGGCGGCCATCAGGGTCGAGACGGCGGTCATGACGATCGGCCGCAGGCGGATGGGGCCGGCCTTCTCCATGGCCTCGCGCGGCGGCAAGCCCTGCTGGCGGAAATTATTGGCGTAGTCGACCAGGATGATCGAGTTCTTCTTGACGATGCCCATCAGCAGCAGCAGGCCGATCATGGAGAAGATGTTCAGGCTCTGGTTGGTGCTCCACAGGGCGAAGGCGGCGCCGGCGATCGACAGCGGCAGGATGGTGATGACCGTCACCGGGTGCAGGTAGGAGTTGAACTGCGAGGCCAGGATCATGTAGGCGATGAGCACGCCCATGACCAGGGCGAAGAGCAGGCTGCTGCTCGACTCGCGGAAGGCCACGCTGGCCCCGCCCAGCACGGCGCGGTAGTTCACCGGCAGCTCCCGGCCCAGCTCCTCGACCTTCTTCAGCGCCTCGTCCTGCGAGTGCCCGGGGGCGACGTTGGCGAAGATGGTGATGGCCCGCTCGCGGTCGCGGCGGGTGATGGCCTGCAGCTCCGGCCGCTCCTCGGTCGCCACCAGCGCCGACAGCGGCACCAGCTGCCCCGAGCGCGTGCGCACGCGCAGGCGGGCGAGGTCCTCGGGCCGCGTGCGCTGCGAGGCCAGCAGCTTGACGCGCACGTCGAGGCGGCGGCCGCCGGTGCTGTACTTGCCGGCGCGCACGCCGCCCACCAGTGCGTTCAGGGTGGTGGCCACGTCGTCGACCGAGACGCCGACATCGGCGATGCGCGCCCGATCGGGCAGGACGCGCAGCTCAGGCATGCCCAGGCGATAGTCGGTGTCCATGTCGACCACGACGCCGCTGGCGGCCAGCCGGGTCATCATCCGCTGGCTCAGGTCGACCAGCTTGTCCCAGTCGGGGCCGCGCACCGAGAACTCCACCGGGAAGCCGCGCTGGCCGGTGAAGCCCGACTGCGACATGTCCTGGATGACGGCGCGCACGCCGGGGATGACGTTCAGCTCGCGACGCACCATGGCCGAGAACTCGGCCTGCGACAGGGTGCGCTCCTTGGGCGGCACCAGGTTGACGTAGAGGAAGCCCTGGCTGACGCTGCCCCCCCAGCCGCCTACGGCGCCGAACATGCGCTGAACCTCGGGCTTGGCGCGGAGGATGGCCTCGGCCTTTTTCATCAGCTGGTCGGTCTCCTGCAGCGTCGAGCCGATGGCCATCTGCATGCGCACCATGACCAGGCTCTGGTCCTGCGAGGGGACGAACTCGCTGGGCATGACCATGAACACCGCCAGCGAGGACAGGAACAGTGCCAGCGCGCCCAGCAGGATCAGCTTGGGCCGCTTCAGGCTCCGTTTCAGCACCCGGGCGTAGAAGCGCTCCAGGGAGGCGAAGGCGCGGTCGGCGACGAGGCCGACGCGGCTGCGCCCCTCGCGCGAGGTCACCAGGAATTGCGAACAGCGCGCCGGGGCCAGCGTCACCGCCTCGACGTAGGAGAGCAGCACGGCCAGGCAGAGGGTGACGCCGAACTGCAGGAAGAAGCGGCCGATGACGCCGGAGACGAAGACCACCGGCAGGAAGATGGCCACCACGGCCAGGGTGGCGGCGAGGGCCGCGAAGGCGATCTCCTCGGTCCCCTCCAGCGCCGCCCGCACCAGCCCCTTGCCGCCCTCGGCATGGCGGTAGATGTTCTCCATGACCATGATGGCGTCGTCGACGACGATGCCCACGGCCAGGGCCATGGCCAGCAGGGTGAAGGTGTTGAAGGTGAAGCCCAGGAAGTAGATGACCGCCACCGTGCCCAGCAGCGACATGGGGATGGCCAGGATGACGTTGAGGGTGGAGGAGAGCGAGCCCAGGAACAGCCAGCAGACCAGGGCGGTCAGCACCACCGACAGGATGAGCTCCAGCTCGATCTCCAGCACCGACTCCTCGATGAACTTGGTGGAGTCGAAGTTGACGCCGACGGTCATGCCCTCGGGGAGGTACTTCTGGAATTCGTCCAGCGCCTTGCGCACCTGCTTGGCGACGGCGACGGCGTTGGCGCCGCGCTGCTTCTTGATGCTGACGCCCTGCGCCGGCACGCCGTCGACGCGCTGGATGCGGCGCACGTCCTCGAAGCCGTCCTCGACCAGGGCCACGTCGCTGAGGTAGACCGGGCTGCCCTCGTTCTCGCGGATGATGATGTGGCGGAAGGTCTCCAGGTCCAGTGCCTCGCCCAGCACGCGGATGTTGACCTCGCGGCCGGACGCCTCCAGGCGGCCGGCCGGCACCTCGACGTGCTCGCGCGTCAGGGCGGAGAGCACGTCGCTGACCGTCACCGCGCGGGAGTCCATGCGGCTGGCGTCGAGCCAGATGCGCACGTTGCGGTCCAGGCCGCCGACCTGGATCTCGCCGACGCCGGGGATGGTCTGCAGCTTCTCCTTCAGGCGGTAGCGCATGTAGTCGCTCAGCACGCGCTGCGGGTAGGGGCCGGAGAGGGCGACCATCATGATCGGCTGGTCCTCGGGGTTGCTCTTGGAGACGATCGGCGGGTCGATGTCGCGCGGCAGGCGGCGCTGGGCCTGGGACACCTTGCTCTGCACGTCCTGCAGGGCCAGGTCGACGTTGCGCGAGAGGTTCATCTCCAGGGTGATGTTGGCGCCGCCCATGCGCGAGGTGGAGGTGATGGTCTTGACGCCTTCGACCTGGATCAGCGCCTCCTCGAGGATCTCGACCACGTCGTTCTCGACGACCTCGGGCGCGGCGCCCTCCCAGGTGACCGACACCGTGAGATTGGGGAAGTCGATGTCGGGGAACTGGCTGATGCCGATGCGCGAGCCGGCGACCAGGCCGAACACGATGGTGGCGGCCATCATCATCCAGGCCAGGACGGGCTTCTTGACGCAGGCCTCGGTGATCTTCATGGCGCTTCTCCTTGCGCGGCCGCGCCGCCTAGCGGCCGCCGGCGGCCGTTCCGGCCGGTTTCTCCGCCTTTGCCTCCGTCGCGGGAGCGCCGGCGACGCGCACGGACACGCCGTCGCTCAGCGCCTCGGCGCCGCGCACCACCAGCAGGTCGCCGGCCTTCAGGCCGGAGAGCACCTCGACGCTGCCGTCGGCGGTGCGCATGCCCGGCGTCAGGATGCGCTCGACCGCCTTGCCGTCCTCCACCACGTAGGCCAGGAAGCCCTTTTCGCTGGGTCGGATGGCCACCTGGGGCACGACCGGCAGGGGCCGGGCGCTGCCCACCGGCACCGTCAGCTCGGCGAAGGCGCCGGCGCGCAGGGAGTCGCGGTCCTTGTCGGTCACCTCGGCGGTCACGGCGACCATGCGCGTGGCGTCGTCGGCGGCGGCGGCCACGTGGATGATGCGCGCCTGGTACGAGCGGTCGTTCTCGCGCACCTTGAAATAGGCCGTGATGCCGGGCTGCAGGCGGGCGGCGTCCGGCTCGGTGACCTGGAAGCGCAGCAGCAGCGGGTCGCGGCGCACCAGCGTGGCCAGCACCGACCCGGGCTGGACGTACTGTCCGGTCTGCACGGTGCGCGTCTGCACCACGCCGCCCACCGGGGCGCGCACGTAGGCGTCGTGCAGGTTGAGCTGCGCCTGGTTGAGCGCCGCGCCGGTCTGGGCCATCTCGGCGGCGGCGACCAGCACCTTGGTGCGCCAGGTCTCGATCTCCTCGCCGGGGATGAGGCCGGGATTCTGCCGGTCGACGGTCTCGCGGCGCTTCAGGCCGGCGTCGGCGTCGCCCTTGGCGGCGACCGCCTTGTTGTGGGCGGCCTGGGCCGACTCCACGGCCAGCTTGTAGCGCTCGGGCTCGATCTCCACCAGCACCTGGTCGCTGGCGACGCGGCTGCCCTCGGCGAAGCGCACCTTCTCGACCACGCCGGCGACGCGCGCCGTGACCTGGACCTTCTCGAAGGCCTCCACCGAGCCCACGGCGCTGAGCGTATAGGTGACGACCCGGTCCTGCACGCGGAGCGTCTCGACCGGGAACAGCATCGCCGCGCGCCGGCCGGCGCCCGGCCCCGGGGCGGCGGCGCCGTCCTTCCTGCCGCAGGCGGGGAACAGCATCACGGCCGCCAGGGCGGCCAGGGCGGAATATCTCGTGCGCATCGTCATGTCGTTGGCTCCTTGCCGAAGGGATCGAGTCCCCGGGCGGCGCGCAGGTTGAGCAGCGCCACGGCCAGGCCGCTGCGCTGGCGGGCCAGCTCCACCTCGGCTTCGAACAGGCTGACGTTGGCGTCGGCCACCTGCAGGGCGTTGCTCAGGCCCTGGCGGTACAGCTCGGCGATCTCGGCGGCGTTCTTGCGTGCGGCGCCGAGCGCCACCTGGGCCTTCTTCAGCGAGGCCTGCTGGCTGGCCAGCGATACGCGGGCGCCGCGGATCTCGACCTCCAGCAGGCGCTCGGCGCCGCGCAGGTCGAGCTCAGCCAGGCGGGCGAGGGCGCGCCGCTCCCGGGAGCGCCCGAGGCGCTTGAAGCCGTCGAAGAGCGGCCAGTTGGCCTCGAGGGTGACCGACCAGTTCGTGGACTTGCCGGTCAGGCCCGACTCGTTGGTATAGCGGTAAAGCCCGGTCAGGCCCAGGCTGGGCAGCCAGCTGAGGGTGGGCTCCAGGGCCAGCGCCTTCTGGGCCTTGGCGTGCCAGGAGAGGGCGCGCAGGTCGAGGCGCATCTCGCGCGCCTGGGGCAGCAGCTCCTCGGCGGCGGCCGGCTCCAGCTCGGCCTCGGCGAGCAGGTCGTCCGGCGGCAGCAGCTTGCCGGACAGCGGCCAGTCCAGCAGGTAGCCGAGCTGCAGGTACGACGTCTCCACCTGGCCCTGCACCTGGGTGCGCCCCATTTCCGCCGTCGCGACCTCCAGCTCGGCGCGGGTGACGTCGTTGACCGAGACCAGGCCGGCCTGGAAGCGGGCGCGGGCGGCCTCCAGGGTGCTGGCGGCGTAGTCGAAGCGGTGGACGGCCGCCTCCAGCACCTGGTCCATGGTCAGGGTGGAGAGGAAGGCGGCGGCGACCTCGAAGGAGAGCTGCCGCCGCGTCTCCTCGGAGCGGAAGCGCTGCGCCCGCGCCTCGAGCAGCGCCTGGCGGAAGGCCGGCAGGGCGGCCGGGTCGAACAGGCTCAGGTCGAGCGTCAGGTAGCCGGCCAGGGCGTCGACCTTCTGCACGGTGATGGACTGGCCCCCGATGCTGCGCTCCACCTCGTTCGGCCGGCGGATGTAGTCGCCGGTCAGCGTCACGGTGGGGAAGAAGAAGCCGCGCGCCTGCGCCAGGCGGGCCTGGGCAGCGGCCTGCTGCTCGCCGGCGGCCAGGGCGCGCTCGTTGCGCTGCAGCGCCAGCTGCACGGCCTGCCCCAGGCTGAGGTCGTCGGCGGCCGGCAGCGCCGCGGGCGCCAGCAGGCAGCCCAGCAGGGCGGCCCGGGCGATGGAGTTCAGGATCAACTTCGTTGCGTTCATGCGTTCCAACCTGCTGTGTTGCGCCGCCTCCGGGCGGGCGATCTATGTATTATAGATAGTTCCCCGCAAAAAGAAAGGGGAAAATTCGTATACGCACCCGGACCGGGAATGGTTTCATCCGCGCGCGCATCACGCCAGCCCAGCCTCGCGACGCAGCAGCAGGTGCAGGCGCCGGCGCACGGGATGGAAGTCCTCCTTCTTCACCCGCGGGTGGACGCGGTTGCTGAGGATGATCCACTGCCGCTCCCCTTCCGCCTCCAGCCAGATCGAGGTCCCGGTGAAGCCGCTGTGGCCGATGGCCGAGGCGGGCAAGGCGCGGCCGCCCGACGTCCGCGGCGTGGAGTTCAGCTGGAAGCCGGCGCTGCGGCCCGCGCCCATCCCCGGCGTGAGGTCGCGCCAAAAAAGGGCGGCGGTAGCCGGCCGCAGCAGGGTGCAGGCGGCGGGGAAGAACTCGCGTCCCAGGCGGAACAGGGCGCGGGCGCTGGCGAAGAGGCCGGCGTTGCCGGCGCTGCCGCCGGCGTAGAACGAGTTGGCGTCGTGCACCTCGCCGCGGATCAGCCCGCAGCGCCAGGCGAAGCGCGCCGCGGCCGCCGCGTGCCCGACGCGGCACATGCCTTTCTCGTAGCGGTTGCCGACCTCGGTGGGGGCGCAGCGCCCGCGCTCGGCCTCCGGCACGAGCAGGAACGCGTCGTCCAGCCCCAGCGGTCCCAGGAGCAGCCGCTGGGCGAGCTCGCGGAAGCCCGAGCCGGACACCTTCTCCAGCAGGTGGCGCAGCAGGATGTAGCCCACGTCGGAATAGACGACGCGCGTCCCCGGCGCCGCCGCCAGGGGCAGCGCCGCCGCCTGCTCCAGGTCGCCCTGCGGCCGATAGAGATAGAACGGGTGCCAGGGCGGGAGCCCGGCGCTGTGGGCCAGCAGCTGCCCCAGCGTGGCCGGCAGCGGCTTCAATTGCGGCAGGAAGCGGCGCGCCTCGTCCTCCAGCCGCCATTCCCCCCTGTCGATGAACCAGGCGGCCAGGAAGGCGGTGACCAGCGGCTTGGTCAGCGAGGCCAGGTCGTAGAGGGTGTCGGCGTCCAGCGGCTCGGGATCGGGCCAGGTGGCGCGCAGGCCGAAGCGGCGCTCGCAGAGGACGCGGCCGCCGGCGCCCGCCAGCAGGGTCAGGCCCGGGAAGGCCTTGCGCTCCAGCTGGCGGCGGACGTAGGCGTCAAGCATCCCCGGGCGGCCGCAGCGCGGCGACGATGGCCTGCGCCAGCTCCAGGGCGGCGCGGGCGTCGCCGCCGCTCACGATGCGCCCGCCCGCGCCGGCGACGGCGCGCCCGAAGTGGCGCCACATGTTGGCCAGCGGCTCCACGTCCTCGATCTGCGGGAGCTCCTCGGAGATGCGGCCGTCGCGCAGCTGGAACATCTTGACGCGCCGCGCCTGGTAGTCCAGCGAAAGGTACAGGCTGCGCTGGAACAGCCGCAGCTTGCGCGTCTTTTCCTGGGAGACGCGGCTGGCGGTGACGTTGGCCACCAGCCCGGAATGGAACTGCAGGCGCACGTTGGCGATGTCGATGCGGCTGGAGATGATCGGCACGCCGCTGGCGCGGATCTCGCGCACGCCCGAGCGGTCCCACTGCAGGATGATGTCCAGGTCGTGGATCATCAGGTCCATGATCACGTCGATGTCCAGCGAGCGCGGCGAGAAGGAGCCCAGGCGCTGCACCTCGATGAACAGCGGGCTCTCGACCCGCTGCGCGGCGAACTCCACCGCCGGGTTGAAGCGCTCCAGGTGGCCGACGGCCAGCACCCGCCCCTGGGCGGCGGCCAGGGCGATCAGGTCGTCGGCCTCCTCCAGGGTGCGGCTGATCGGCTTCTCGACCAGGACGTGCTTGCCGTTCTCCAGGAACAGGCGGCAGAGGGCGTGGTGATCCCGCGTGGGCGCCGCCACCGCGACGGCGTCGACCAGGGGCAGCGCCTGGCGCGGGTCGGCCAGCAGGGCCACGCCAAAGGGGCCGGCGTTCCGCTCCAGGTTGGCGGCGCTGACGTCGACGGCGCAGGTCAGCTCGAACCCGGGAGTGCGCGACAGCACGCGCAGGTGGTTGGCGCCCATGGCGCCGGTGCCGATCACGCCGATCCTCATGTTCTCCCCATCAGGATGACGCCGTGGCGCCGCGCCTGCTCGGCCATCGCCGGCGGGTCGAGCAGCAGCGTCCGCCCCGCCTCCAGCACGAACGCCGCCGCCCGCGCCGCGCCCAGGACCTCCAGGGTGCGCGGGCCGGCCACCGGCAGGTCGAAGCGCATGTCCTGCCCGGGGCGGCTGACCTTGGCCACCACCAGCCCCGGGCCGGCGATCGCCGCCGCCCGCTCGATGGCCGCGTCGGTCCCTTCCATGGCCTCGACGGCCACCACCGCCCGGCCCTTGACGCAGACCGTCTGGCCGATGTCCAGGCCGGCCAGCCCCCAGGCCTTGCCCCAGGCGAACTAGATGTCGTCGCGCACGGCGCGGCCCGGCCGCAGCCGCGGCGTGTAGCTGCGCGCCGCCACCAGGTGCTCGCGGAGGAAGAACGAGGAGTCGACGATCTCGACGCCCTCGGCGGCGAAGAAGTCGGCCAGCGCGGAGAGCAGCGCCGTGGTGGTGCGGTCGCGCACGCCGGCCAGGAAGCGCACGAAGGCGGCGTCGGTCTTCCAGGGCGAGAACACGGCGGCGTGGCGCACGCGGCCGATCATCAGCGCCCGGCGCACCTGGCGCGCCTTGAAGTAGCGGAGGAGGGCGCCCAGGCGGCCGAGCGGGAACTCGGCCCACTCGTCGGCCTCGGCGGCCAGGCCGGGATCGGCGGCACCCTTCACGGCGGCGACCACCGTGCGCCAGCCCTGCCGCCGCGCCGCCCGGCAGCTGAGCTCGGGCAGCGGCGGCTCGCCGGCGATGATGCCGATCGTTTCAGACATCGGAGCGGAAGTTCTTGAGGATGCCTCGCTTGGTCTGGGAGATGAAGTCGGTGATGACCCGGGCCTCCTCGCTGCCGCCGTGCTGTTCGCCGATGCGCTGCACGGCCTGGGTGGTGTTCAGGTCGGAGTGGTAGAGGATGCGGAAGATGTCCTTGACGATCTCGATGAACTCGCGGCTGTGGCCGGTGCGCATCATGCCGATGGCGTTGGGCCCGTACAGGCTGAAGGATTCGCGGCTCTGCGCCACCTTGGCATAGGGCAGGATGTCCTGGCAGACGACGCTGTAGCCGCCGATGTAGGCGTTGCGGCCGATGCGCACGAACTGGTGCACGGCGCAGAAGGCGCTGAGCACCGCGTAGTCGCCGATCTCCACGTGGCCGGCCAGGGTGGCGTTGTTGCTCAGGATGACGTGGTTGCCGATCTGGCAGTCGTGGGCCACGTGGGCGTAGGCCATGAGGTAGCCGTCGTCGCCCAGGCGCGTGTGGCCTCCGCCCTTGACCGTGCCGCGGTTGAAGGTGGTGAACTCGCGGATGACGTTGCGGTCGCCGATGTGGGCGAAGGTCTCCTCGCCCTTGAAGGTGACGTCCTGGGGATCGCCGCCCAGCGCCGAGAAGGGGAAGATGGTGCAGTCGCAGCCGATGAGGGTGTTGCCGTCGATGGTGGCATGGTGCTTCACCACGGTGCGGTCGCCGACGCGCACGCCGGGGCCGATCACCGCGTAGGCGTCGACCCGCACCCCCTGCCCCAGCTCGGCGCCGGGGTGGACGACGGCGGTGGGATGGACCTGCGTCCTCGGCGCGCCGCTCACTTGCCCACCATGCACATCAGCGTCGCCTCGCAGGCCAGCTGGCCGTCGACCGTGGCCTTGCCGTCGATGACGGCGAAGGAGCCGCGGTCGCGGACGACCAGCACGTCGAGGTCCAGGCGGTCGCCGGGCACCACGGAGCGCTTGAAGCGCGCCTTCTCGATGCCGGCGAAGTAGGCGTAGACGTTCTGGCCGGCGAAGCGCTGCATGAGCAGCGCCGCCCCCATCTGGGCCATGGCCTCGATGACCAGCACCCCCGGCATGACCGGGTTGCCGGGGAAATGCCCCTGGAAGAACTCCTCGTTGGCGGTGACGTTCTTGTAGCCGCGGATGACCTTGATGCCGTCGCACTCGGTCACCCGGTCGATGAGCAGGAAGGGGTAGCGGTGGGGCAGGATCTTCTTGATGCCCTCGATGTCCAGCGGCAGGTTCATTTCTTCGCGGCGGGAGCGGCGGCGGACTGGGCGTCGTAGGCCTTGATCACCTTGTCGGTGAGGTCGATGGCGGGCTCGAAGAAGGTGACGCCGGAGGTGGTCAGGTCGAGGACCATGGCGAAGCCGTTCTCCTTGGCGATCTTCTCGATCAGCGGCATCAGGTCGCCCTGGATCTTCTCGAACTCCTTCTGCTGGGCGGCCATGCTGTCCTTCTGCGCGTCCTCGGCGAAGCGCTTGATCTCGGTGCGCTTGGCGACCAGGTCCTGGTTCTTCTTTTCGCGCGCGTCGGCGTTCAGCGCCGGCGAGCCGATCTCCTTCTCCAGGGCGTCGATCTCGGCCTGCAGGGCCTCGTAGCGCTTCTGCTTGCCGGCCTGCAGCGCCTGCAGGCGGCCGATGGCCTCCTTGCCCTTCACCGATCCCTGCAGGACGGCCTGGGGATTGATGATGCCCACCTTGAACTCGGCGAAGGCGAAGGCGCTCAGGGCCAGCACGGCCACGATCAGCAACAGGTGTTTCTTCATGTTCATCTCCTTATCCATAGAATGGTTTATTTGGCGACTCAATAGAACGACGGGCCGACGGCGAACTTGAAGGTCAGGTGCGCGTCGGTGGTCCTGAGGACGCGTGGGTTGTAGGCGAAGATCAGGCGGAAGGGCACGTTGAGCATGGGCACGAAGACCTTCAGCTCGACGCCGGTCGAGGTGTAGACGTCCTTCAGGCGGATGGGCATGCCGGCGTCGTAGGCGTTGCCCATGTCGTAGAAGAAGACGAAGGAGAACTGCTGGGTCAGGGGAATGGCGTACTCCAGGTTGAGCAGCAGCGACTTGGTGCCGCCCAGGATGTTGCCCTTCTTGTCGCGCGGGCCGATGGTGTAGGTCTCGAAGCCGCGGATGGAGCGCTCGCCGCCCAGGAAGAACTTCTCGTAGAAGGGCACGGCGCGGTTGGCGAACGGCGCCAGCGCCTCGTAGGCGAAGTGCAGGCCCAGGGTGTGCCGCAGCCACAGGGGCTGGAAGTGGACCAGCTCGAGCTTGACCTTGTTCAGGAAGACGTCGCCGCCCAGGAAGCCGCCGGAGTAGCGGTAGCTGGCCAGCAGCTTGCTGCCCGAGGTGGGGAAGATCGGCGAGTCGACGGTGGAGTAATAGATGGCGGGGGCCAGGGCGGAGATGCGCCGCTTGCCGGCGCTGTAGTAATAGGAGTAATAGGAGGTGATGTACTCGTAGTTGGGATTGACGTCGCTGATCTCGACGTCCTCCATGCTGTAGGCCAGCTGGGCGCCCCAGTAGGTCCAGAAGCGGGCCGACGAGGAGAGGCTGAAGCCCTGCCCCTTGCGGGTGTACATGGAGTAGTACTCATAGGTGGTCTTGAAGATGTCGATGCCGAAGTTGGCCGGCAGGTTGAACAGGTAGGGCTCGGTGAAGGCGAACTGGTAGTTGCGGGCGCGCGTGCCCTGCTGCAGGCTGAGGGTGAAGGTCTCGCCGGCGCCCAGGAAGTTCTGCGTCGAGTAGCCGGCGGAGACGAACCAGCCCTCGTAGCCGCTGTAGCCCACGTTGAAGTTGATCATCTGCCGGTTCATCTCCTTGACCTCGGCGGTGACGTTGATCTTCTGCGGGTCCTGCGGATCGGCCTTGATCTCGGGCATCTTCTCGATGGTGACCAGGCCCAGCTGCTTCATGCGCTTGATCGAGTCCTCCAGGGCGTTGATGTTCAGGCGCTTGCCCTCGCGCAGGAACCACTCGCGGCGGATGACGTGGTCCTTGGTGTAGGTGTTGCCGGTGAACTCCAGCTTGCCCAGGTAGACGATCTCGTTCTCCTGGATGTGGATGGTCAGGTCGGCGACGCGCTTCTCGGGGTCGAGGTTCTCGCTGGGCACCACCTGGGCGTAGAAATAGCCGATGCCGCCGTAGAACTTCTGCATGCCCTCGATGAACTTGTTGCGCTTCTTGATGTCGTAGACGTCGCCCTTCTTGAAGCGCACCAGGCTGCGCAGGAAGTCGGTGCGGATGATCTTGTTGCCCTCGACGGTGACGCTGCCCACGCGGTAGCGCGGGCCGGGCTCCACCGGGATGCGCAGCCGCAGCATCTTCTGCGTGCGGCCGAAGATGGTCCGGCGCTCGACGGTCTCGAACTCGGGGGTGCCGACCTTGGCCTCCAGGTAGCCCTTGGACTGCAGGCGCAGGCGCACTTCCTCGAGGTCCTCGCCGATCTTCTCGCGGTTGTAGACGTCCTTGCTGGTGACCGCCGAGATGAGGGCGTGGGCCTGGTTGTTCTTCAGGCCGCGGCTCAGGTAGTCCGCCGAGACCGTGCCGCGCCCCAGGCCGGGGAAGACGACGTCGGCGATGCGCGTCTTGTAGCCGGCGTCGGCGCGCACGGTCAGGGCGACCTGGCCGCTTTCCTCGACCTTCTCCTCGATGGCCACATCGGCCTGGTTGTAGCCCTTCTCCAGCAGCATGTCGGTGATGATCTTCTTCACCCGGCGCACCTTGGCCGGGCTGTAGTAGGAAAACGGCTGCAGCGTGACGTTGGCCGTCTGCAGCTTCTCGTTGATGTCGCTCTCCTTGACCTTGCGCCCCAGCTTGTAGGTGACCGAGGCGATCAGCGGGTTCTCGGCCACGACTAGGCGCACCACCTTGCCGTTGCTGCCGTTCTCCTCCTCGATGCGGACGTTCTCGAAGAAGCCGGTCGCCCACAGCGACTGCAGGTCCTCCTTCAGCTTGTCGGGATCGTAGACGCCCCCCTCGCGGGATTTCATGTAGAACTGGATGGTCTCGCGCGAAACCTTGCGATTGCCCTCGATCTCGATCTTCTCGATCGAGTCGGCGCGCAGGCATTGGGCAGCGAGCAGCATCAGCACCAGCCACGGCAGTTTTTTCGCCATGAAAACCTCGCCAATTCCGAATTGAATGTATTTTTATAGCATATCTGGCTATAAAATACAATTCTATACCTTGTAAGACGCCGGATCGCGGCGGCCGGTTGCAGCGTCCGGTTGACACGCGGGAGCGCTTGTGCTATAAAGAATTCAACCCGCGGAGGAAACGGCGATGCCGATTTACGAGTACAAGTGCTCGAAATGTGGAAAGACGTTCGAGGCCTTGCGACCCGTTTCGGCCAAGCCGGTCGCCGCCTGCGTCCACTGCGGCGGCCGGGCCAGGAAGATCGTCTCCCGCAGCTCGTTCCTGCTCAAGGGCTCGGGCTGGTACGTCACCGATTACAAGAAACCGTCCGGCGACGGCGCCAAGAAGAGCGTCGCGGCCAAGCCGGCGGAAAAGACCGATAAAAATGCCAAAGCCAGTTAGCCTTTCCATCTCTCCCCCCTTAATATAACCATAACCCCCACCTAAAAAAAACACCCCCCCCGCTACATGGGGGGGGCCTGCCTTTTTGACGGCAGACGGCATACGGCGTACGGCAGACGGCATACGGCGTACGGCAGACGGCAAGAAAAAGAACGAACTCCCGGCATTAAGTGTCAGTGACAGTGTCAGTGTCAGCAAGAACGATCAGCACCTAATTAGAAATCTTAAGCACCCAAGCAAATTTGCCTTCGTTACGTCGAAACCCACTCGGGGGCGTGCCCCAACGGGGACGCCGCCCCTGACGGGGCCGGCAGCGTCGAACGTCGCACGTCGAACCTCGAAGCAATATTAGGAGTTTTTCTTCCATATACCGTAAGTCGAGTGACTCTTCTCGTCACTGGTCACTTGTCACACGTCACTCGTTCTTTCTAAGATGATGGTCACCGGGCCCTGGTTGACCGAGCTCACGTCCATCATGGCGCCGAACTCCCCCGTCGCCAGCGGGACCGCCGCGCGCAGCAGGGCGTTGAAGCGCTCGAAGAGCTCCCGGGCCCGGACGGGCTCCTCGGCGTTGGTGAAGTCGGGCCGGCGCCCCTTCTTGCTGCGCGCCGCCAGGGTGAACTGCGAGATCGAGAGGACGCCGCCCTGCACCTGCTGCACGTCGAGGTTCATCCGCTTCTGGTCGTCGGCGAAGACGCGCAGGTGCAGGACCTTGTCGGCCATGAAGGCGATCTCCCTCTCGCCGTCTCCCTTCTCGATGCCGACCAGCAGCAGCAGGCCGCGGCCGACGCGGCCGACCTCGCGCCCGGCGACGGCGACGGCCGCCTCGGACACCCGCTGGGCCACGACGCGCACGGGCTCACCACGGGCTGCCCGCGGGGGGCAGTTCCCTCATCCCGGCGATCGGGACGAAGAGCGGCTCGACCGGCCGCAGCAGCCAGGGCGAGTCGGGATCGACCTGCAGGCCCGCATCCCCGCCGGCCGCGCCCGCGGGCACGGCATACGGCGAGCCGGCCCGGGCCCAATAGGTCGAGCGGCAGTCGAGCCAGGCGCGGGGATAGGGACGGTGTGCTTCCAGGAGCAGGCGGACGATCTCCAGGCGCATGCCCCCCCAGGAAGAGCGGTTGACAAAGGCCAGCAGGGAGGGAAGCGGCGCGGTCATCTCCATGACGATGGGACGGCTGGCCAGGCGGTAACCGCCCGGCTCGAGGCCGGAAACAGCGCCCATCCAGGGGGATCGCTCGGGAGCGGCGCAGCCGGGCCGGCACCCGATCCACGGCATGGAGCCGGGATCGCACAGGGCGTGGAAGGGCGTTAAGAATTCCCGGAAGCGGGCCTGCGGGCCACGGGCCTCGCCGGACAGGGCCTGCGTGTCGATCAAGGCCAGTGCCCTCCAGGCATCGTCGTTCCCGGCCACGGGCAGCGCCCGGCGCAGCTCCGTCTCGCATGCGGCCAGCAGCGCTTCCTCGCTCGCGTCGGGGAAGCGGAACGAGGCGGCGGCGGCGCGGTAGTCGCGGATCCTGCGCGCCAGGTCGCCGCGCTCGCGGCGCAGGCGGCCGAGGTCCTTCAGCGTCGGGTACCAGTCCAGGACCGCGACGGACGCCAGCAGCGAAAGCGAGGCCAGCACCCAGAGCAGGGAACGAGCCAGTTTTCCCGCTCTCACGGCTGGAGCTCCGCCCGGCCGCCGACGGCATAGACGCGCACTCCCCCGCCCCGGGCGGCAGGGCCCGGCCCGGGAAGATCGGCCGCCGTGACGGCCGGGATGAGGCGCAGGCGCCCGAGGAGGGCATCCAGCCGCCGGCGCACTTCACGCGGGCGGCCGCCGCTGACCTCGACCTCCAGCTCGAAGGCCAGGTCGTGCAACCCCGGCCGGACCTGGATGGAGAGGAAGCGCAGCGGATGGACCGCGGCGTCCAGGCGCCGGGCCAGGTCGGCGGCGGCGTAGGAGGCGGCGCGCGGGTAGCCGAGGAAGAAGCGCTGCTGGTAATAACGGGCGCGGCGCTCCTTGGTCGCCGCGATCGGCCGCTCGCGCATCTGCGAGGCATGGCTCCGGGCCAGGACGGCGACCTGGCGGCGGCGGATGAACTCGGTCGCGTGCAGCAGCAGCGAGACCGCGGCCAGGGCCAGGAGGAACACGAGGGGCCAGCGGCGCCGGCGGCGGTCGGGGCGTTGCCCTTGCTCGGCCATGGCCGGGTCTCAGCCGGGGATGAACTTCAGCAGGACCCGCCGCTGGCGCGGGCCGTCGAACTCGCAGAAGAAGATCGCCTGCCAGGAGCCGAGGACCAGCTCGCCGTCGCTGACCACCAGGGTCTCCGATGCGCCCAGCAGGCTGGACATGACGTGGGCCGGCGAGTTGCCCTCGCCGTGGCGGAAGTAGTCCTGGGCCGGCACGAGGCGGCGGAGGAACTCGCCGATGTCGTGCGGCACCGCCGGGTCGGCATTCTCGTTGATGGTCACGGCGGCGGTGGTGTGCGGCGTGTAGACCAGCAGCAGCCCCGAGCCGCACTTGCCGCCGCGCAGCATCTCGCGCACCCGGGCGGTGATGTCGACGAACTGGATCTTGTCGGAGGTCCTGACCTCGATGCTCTGGTAGCCGCTCATGCTCCCTCCGCGTGCCGCGTTTCGACGAAGACGACGGCCTGGAACGTCTCGATGCGCACGCCCCGCTTCCACTCGTCGGGCGGCAGGCCCGCCTTGCGGCAGCCATAGGAGACGTACTGCTCCAGGTCCCAGCCCTGCTCAATCGGCACCTGCGGCAGCAGCAGCCCGCGGTACGGCCCCTTGCTGACGATGATGCCGTCGACGCCGACCCGCACCCGCTCCGCGCCGGCGACCGCCTCGGGCACGGTCAGGACCGAGATCTCGATGTCGAGGCCCTCCAGCTCGCCCTGCGCCACGGCGGGGAAGCGCGGGTCCTCGAAGGCGGCGGCGACGGCCATCTCCTGCACCGCCTCCCAGAGCGGCTTCATGGGCAGGGGATAGCCGATGCAGCCGCGCAGCTCGTCCCCGCGATGCAGGGTGACGAAGACGCCGCGCTTCTCCTGCAGCAGCGGCCGGCCGGCGGGCGCCCCAGCGGCGGCGTGCCGGCCCCCGGCCAGGCGCCGGCGGATGGTCTCCCGGGCCAGCGCCAGGAGGTCCCTCTTGTCCTCGCGGCTCAACTCGGCCATGTTGCCTCCTCGCCCTCGAGCAGCGGCGCCAGGCGCGGCGCGCGCGTCCGCGCGTCCAGGTCGCAGGAGAACGCCTGGAGCTGGCGGGCGCCGACCACGAGCACCAGGTCGCCGACCAGCCACTCGAGCGCCCGCGGCCGCCGGCGGCAGAAGAAGGCGCCCAGCAGGCGCTCGCAGTAGCGCTGGAACGCCGCCGCGCAGGCGGCGCCCCGGTCGCGCCGGGGATCGATCTCCAGGGGCAGCAGCCGCTCGACGAGGACGAAGCGCCCCATCTCTGTTCCCAGCAGGAACCCCGTTCCCCGGTAGCCGGCCGCGCGCAGGACCGCGACGTCCTCCAGCGCCGCCGGCAGCAATTGCACGTTCATGAATAGAAACTACCATACTAACCGAACCAAAACAATATTGGCGTACGGCATACGGCGCACGGCGGACGGCTCTGGAAACTCCAGAGAAGATCAAAAAGAAGTCAGAGGAAAAGACAAAGGGAAAGCAGAGTGGGGAAGAAGGAGCACCGAGAAGGCTTATCCCATCTTCTCTCTCCTGGTTTTTTTCTTTCTCTTCCCTTAGGTCTCCAGGCTTTTCTTACCGTATGCCGTACGCCGTATGCCGTACGCCAAGGGCCTACTTTTTCTTCCTGAGCTCTTCCTTGACCTTCTTCCAGTACTGCATGCGCTCGCGGACGTGCTTCTCGAAGCCCAGCGTCCCAGGCTCGTAGAAATCCCTCTCGCGGACCCCCTCGGGCATGGTCTCGAGCAGCGAGGTCTTCTCGGGCAGGTCGTGGGCGTAGACGTAGCCCTCGCCCGCCCCCTTGGCCGCGGCGATGAAGTTGTCGGGGTTGACGATCGCCAGCGGCACCGGGAGCATGCGGTACTTCTCGGCCAGCTTCTTCATCCGGCCGTCGGCAAGGTACAGGGCGTTGCTCTTGGGCGCCAGCGCCAGGTAGACCGCCGCCTCGGCCAGGAACAGGTCGCCCTCGGGCGACCCCAGGAACTCGTAGGCCTGCTTGGCGTGCAGGCAGACGCGCAGGGCGTCGGGATCGGCCAGGCCGACGTCCTCCACCGCCATGCGCACCATTCGCCGCAGGAGGTACAGCGGGTCCTCGCCGCCCTCCAGCATGCGGTAGAGCCAGAAGAGCGCGGCGTCGACGTCGGAATTGCGCACGCTCTTGTGCAGCGCCGAGATGAGCTGGTAGCGGTCGTCGCCGCTGCGGTCGTAGCCGGCGATCTTGTTCTGGATGACGTCCAGCAGCGCCGCCTCGTCGACGGGCTTGCCGGCGCCGGCGGTTTGGAAGACGATCTCCACCAGGTTGAGCAGGCGGCGGCTGTCGCCGCCGCTGTAGCCCACGGCGACCGCCTCGGCCTCGGGGGCGAAACGCAGCTCGACGCCGGCGCGCTCGCGAAGGAAGGCCAGGGCTCGCTCCAGGATGCGCCGCAGGTCGGGCTCGCGCAGCGGGAACAGCTCCAGGATCTTCAGCCGCGAGAGCAGGGCGCGGTTGATCTTGTAGGCCGGGTTCTCGGTGGTCGTGCCCAGCAGCACCACGTCGCCGCGCTCGACGTAGGGCAGGAAGGCGTCCTGCACGCTGCGGTTGAAGTGGTGGATCTCGTCGACGAACAGCGCCAGCGGCTTGCCGTGCGCCCGGCGCAGCGCCTGCGAGCGCTCCATCAGCTTCTTGATCTCGGCGATGCCGGAGATCGTGGCCGAGAACTCGCTGGACGGGTAGCCGGCCTCGCGCACCAGGATGCGCGCCAGGGTGGTCTTGCCCGTGCCCGGCGGCCCCCAGAAGATCAGCGAGGCCAGGTTGCGGTCGCGCACCAGCGCCTGCACCACCTTGCGGCTGCCGGTCAGGTGCTCCTGGCCGATGAAGTCGGCCAGGCCGGCCGGCCGCAGCTTGTCGGCCAGGGGGAAGAGGTCGGCGCGGGCGTCCATCTCCGGGCTCGCCCCTCAGGGATGGCGGTTAAGGATCATCGCCGCCAGCAGCGGCACCAGGATCTCGTGCGGGCCGATGAAGTAGAAGCCGCGGCCGCCGCGGGCGGTCGGCCGCCGGCAGACGTTCTCCGCCGGCCGGTAGTGGCGGTTGAAGTCGAAGACGGCGGTGTGGAAGCGTTCCAGGGCGATGCCCTGGGCGGCGCAGTAGGAGACCGCCTTGAGGAACACCTCGGGCAGGATCACCGCCGAGCCGATGTTGAGGAAGACGCCGCCGTCGCCCAGCTCGGCGACGATGGAGGCCAGCAGCTGGAAGTCGCGCTCGGCCAGGGCGCCGGTGACCTCGCCGGAGAACATCGGGTGGTAGTGGATGAAGTCGGTGCCGATGGCCGGGTGGATGGTGACCGGGATGTTCAGCCGGTAGGCGTTGAACAGGACGCTCTCGTCGCGGTGCGCGAACTGCGACTGCATCAGGTACTGCCCCACCGCCTCGCCGGCGCCCATGCCCTGGGCCAGGCCGTCCTTGAGGGCCAGGTTCAGGAACAGGCCGGTCTCCTCGGTGTTGCCGTAGGCCCCCTGCAGCAGGTTGGCGGCGACGTCCTCGGAGGTGGCGCCGGCGAGCGCCAGCTCGAAGTCGTGGATCATCATGGCGCCGTTGCTGGCGACGGCCGATACCCAGCCGCGCTGCATCAGGTCGACGAGCAGCGGCCCCAGCCCCAGCTTGATCACGTGGGCGCCCATGGCCCAGACGATCGGCCGGCCCTTCTGCCGGGCCTGGCCCAGCAGGTCCACCAGCTCGCGCAGGTCGCGCGCCGCCAGGTAGGGCGGCAGCGAGTCGATGAACTGGCGGAAATCGGCGCCCGGCAGGCAGGGGCGGGGGAAGTCCTTCAGCTGCACCAGCGAGCGCCGCTCCTGGATGGAGACGGTCTTCATCTTCTTGCGGTCCAGCGGCCGGTATTTCGGGTAGGGCATGGCTACGCCTGGGGCCGGCGGCTGAGGCGGATGACGTACTCGGCGCCGCTGTAGACGGTGAGGACGACCGCGGCGTACAGGACGACGTCCCCCAGCCGCTTCAGCATGGCGGCATAGGGCAGCTTGCGGTAGACGATCAGGATGGCCAGGGCGACGATCTGGAAGGTGGTCTTGAGCTTGGCCAGCACCGAGGCCGAGAACGAGGCGTTGTTGACCAGGAAGTAGAGGCGGAAGAAGGAGATGAACAGCTCGCGCAGGATGATGATCGCCGCCACCCAGGTCTCCACCTCCTGCAGGT
Source organism: Candidatus Aminicenantota bacterium (assembly GCA_027318645.1). GTDB lineage: Bacteria > Acidobacteriota > Aminicenantia > UBA2199 > UBA2199 > UBA2199. The sequence goes on along the minus strand of DAHVOV010000266.1, from coordinate 6,369 downwards.
AGACCAGGGCGATGAGCGCCGCCGCCACCAGCAGCTTGTCGGCCAGGGGGTCGAGGAACTTGCCCAGGTCGCTGACCTGGTCGTACTTGCGGGCCACGTAGCCGTCGAGGGCGTCGGTGACCGCGGCGGTGACGAAGACGGCGAAGGCGATGAACTCCTTGTTCTGCATCTCCGTCAGCAGGATGACCACCACGAAGGGGACCATGAGGAAGCGGATGATGGTGATGATGTTGGCTTTGGTCATGTGCGCTCCGGGCTATTGTACCCCGCCGGCGGCGGAAAGGCAACGAGGCGGCGCCGCTTCCCGCTCACAGGCCGAAGGGCTCGGTGGCGCCGGCGCCGCGGCGGATGAGCGTCGGCTCCGGCCCGCTGAGATCGATGATCGTCGAGGGCTGGTTGGCCAGCGGGCCGGCGTCGAGGATCAGCGCGATGTCGTGGCGGAAGGTCTCGGCGATGGCCTGCGGGTCGGTGTAGAAGTCCTCCTCGCCCTGGGGCACCGAGGTGGAGAGCAGCGGACGCCCCAGCGCCTGGGCCAGGCCCAGGGCCACCGGCGAGTCGGGGATGCGGACGCCGACCGTCGGCCGCTTCTGCAGCAGGATCTTGGGCACCTGCTTGCTGGCGCGCAGCACGAAGGTGTACTTCCCGGGCGTCACCCGGCGCAGGATGCGGTAGGCGCTGGTGGGCAGGTAGGCCCACTCGGCGACGGCGGCCAGGTCGGGGCAGATGAAGCTGAGCAGTTTCTGGCGCGAGGCCTTCTTGAGCTTGAAGATGCGCTCCATGGCGCCCTTGTTGAACAGGTCGGCGCCCAGGCCGTAGATCGTGTCGGTCGGGTAGACGATCAGGCCGCCGTCGGCCAGGATGCGCGCCGCGTGCTGCAGCAGCCGGCGGTGGGGGTGGTCCAGGTCGATGCGCTGCACCTCGACGGCCATGGGACCTGCCCCGCCCGCGCCCTACTTCAGCTCGCTGAGCTTCTTGTAGTACTCGTGCTTGCCCTTCTTGAAGACCCGCGCCTGCTCGTAGAGCTTGTCAGCGGCCTCGGGGAACTGCAGCTTGAGGGTGGCGAAGCGGATCTCCTTGGCCAGGAAGTCCTGCATGTCGAGGCTGGGGTCCTTGCTCTCGTAGACGAAGGGGTTCTGGCCCTGGGCGGCCAGCGCCGGGTTGTAGCGGTATAGCGGCCAGTAGCCCGCCTGGACGGCCTTCTTGGCCTCGGCGCTGGACAGGCCCATGTCGATGCCGTGCATGATGCAGGGCGAATAGGCGATGATGATCGACGGCCCGGGGTAGGCCTCGGCCTCGAGGAAGGCCTTGACCAGCTGGTTCATGTTGGCGCCGTGGGCCACCGAGGCGACGTAGATGTAGCCGTAGCTCATGCACATCAGCCCCAGGTCCTTCTTGCCGGTGCGCTTGCCGGCCGAGGCGAACTGCGCCACTGCCGAGAGCATCGTCGACTTGGAGGCCTGGCCGCCGGTGTTGGAGTACACCTCGGTGTCCAGCACCAGCACGTTGACGTTCTTGCCGGTGGCCAGCACGTGGTCCAGGCCGCCGTAGCCGATGTCGTAGGCCCAGCCGTCGCCGCCGATGCACCACACCGACTTGTCGACCAGGTAGTCCTGCAGCTCGACGAGCTTGCGGTAGGAGGCCTGCTTGTCCGCCGGCGCCGCCTTCACGGCCGCCGGCAGCAGCCCGCGCAGCGCCTGGGCCGCCGCTTGGGCGTCGTCGCCGGTGGCGGACCACAGCTCCAGACTCTTTTTCAGGGCCGCCTCCAGCTTCTTGTCCGCCCCGGCGGCCAGGACGCGGTCGATGGCGGCGCGCAGCAGCTTGCGGTTGGCGTCAACGGCCAGGCGCATGCCCAGGCCGTACTCGGCGTTGTCCTCGAAGAGCGAGTTGGCCCAGGCCGGGCCGCGGCCGTCCTTGCCCACGCAGTAGGGGGTGGTGGGGAAAGTGCCGCCGTAGATCGAGGAGCAGCCGGTGGCGTTGGCGATGATCATGCGCTCGCCGAACAGCTGCGAGGCCAGCTTGATGTAGGGGGTCTCGCCGCAGCCGGCGCAGGCGCCGGAGAACTCGAACAGCGGCTTGCGGAACTGCACGCCCTTGAACTGCGAGAGGGTGGTGCCGTCCAGGATGTTGTCGGGCAGGTCGTCGAAGAAGCGGGCGTTCTCCGCCTCGCCGGCCCGGCGCTCCTCCTCGATGGCGTGGAACTCCAGGGCCTTGGTCTTGGCCGGGCAGACGTGGACGCAGTTGCCGCAGCCGGTGCAGTCCTCGATGTAGACCTGAACCTTGTACTCGAGCTGGCGCTCGTTCTTGGTGTTGGACTTGACCGTGGCGAAGGACGCCGGCTTGCCGGCCAGCTGCGCCGGCTCGATCTGCTTGGCGCGGATGGCGGCGTGCGGGCAGACCAGCGAGCACTGGTTGCACTGGATGCAGTTGGCGCTGATCCAGCGCGGCACCTGCGGGGCGATGCCGCGCTTCTCCAGCCTGGCGGTGGCGGTGGGCACCTTGCCGTCGAGCGGCATCTGCGACACCGGCACGCTGTCGCCCTTGAGGTGCATCAGCTTGTCGATGACCGTGCGGGCGAACTCCGAGGCGTCGCCGGGGATCAGCTGCGGCACCGGCGCCGACTTCTGGATGTCCTTCGCCGCGGCGGGCACCTTGACCTGCTGCAGCGCGTCGCTGGTGCGGTCGACGGCATCCCAGTTCATCTGGACGATCTTCTCGCCCTTCTTCTCGTACGTCTTCTTGATGGAGTCCTTGATCAGGCGGATGGCCTCGTCGGCGGGCAGCACGCCGGAGATCTTGAAGAAAGCCACCTGCATGACGGTGTTGATGCGCTTGCCCAGGCCGACGCCGTCGGAGATCTTCAGGGCGTCGATGTTGTAGAACTTGATCTTCTTGCGGATGATCGTCTCCTGCATGTCGCGGGTGAGGTGGTCGAAGACCTCGTCGTTGCCCCACTCGGAGTTGAGCAGGAAGGTGCCGCCCTCCTTGATCCCCTTCAGCACGTCGTAGCGGCCGATGTAGGCTGCGTTGTGCAGGGCGACGAAGTCGGCCGCCGTGGGCAGGTAGGGGGCGCGGATGGGGCTCTTGCCGAAGCGCAGGTAGGAGATGGTGATGCCGCCCGACTTCTTGGAGTCGTAGGAGAAGTACCCCTGGGCGTACATGTCGGTGTGGTCGCCGATGATCTTGATCGAGTTCTTGTTGGCGCCGACGGTGCCGTCCGATCCCAGGCCCCAGAAAACGCAGGAGATGGTGTCGCTCTTCTCGATGGCGAGCTCCTCGTCGAAGGGGATCGAGCGCTTGGAGACGTCGTCGTGGATGCCCACGGTGAAGTCGTGGAAGCAGGGGCCGTCCAGGTGGTCGTAGACCGCCTTGGCCATGCCGGGGGTGAACTCCTTGGAGCTGAGCCCGTAGCGGCCGCCGACGATGGTCAGGCCCTTGTTGGCCAGGGCGGCGACCACGTCGAGGTAGAGCGGCTCGCCCAGCGCGCCCGGCTCCTTGGTGCGGTCGAGGACGGCGATCTTCCTCACCGTCCTGGGCAGCGCCTGGGTGAAGGCCGCCAGCGAGAAGGGGCGGTAGAGGCGGACCTTGATCAGGCCCAGCTTGGCGCCCTTGGCGTTCAGGTAAGCCATCGTCTCCTCGAGCGTCTCGCAGGCCGAGCCCATGGCGATGACGACGTTCTCGGCCTCGGGGTGGCCGACGTAGTCGAACAGCTTGTAGGAGCGGCCGATCTTCTTGCCGACGATGTCCATGTACTTCTGCACGATGGCCGGGGTCTTCTCGTAATGCAGGTTCACCGTCTCGCGGCCCTGGAAGTATACGTCCGGGGCCTGCTGCCCGACCTTGAGCACCGGGCGGTCGGGGGTCAGGGCGCGGGCGCGGAACTCCTCGACGCGCTTCATGTCCAGCAGCGAGGCCAGGGTGTCGTAGCCGATCATGTCGACCTTCTGGATCTCGTGCGAGGTGCGGAAGCCGTCGAAGAAGTTCAGGAAGGGCACCCAGGACTCGAGGGTGGCCAGGTGCGAGACGACGGCCAGGTCCATGACCTCCTGCACCGAGGCGGCGGCCATCAGCGCGAAGCCGGTGTTGCGCACCGCCATGACGTCGGAGTGGTCGCCGAAGATGGAGAGCGACTGGCAGGCCAGGGAGCGGGCCGAGACGTGGAACACGGTGGGCAGCATCTCGCCGGCGATCTTGTGCATGTTGGGGATCATCAGCAGCAGCCCCTGCGAGGCAGTGAAGGTGGTGGTCAGCGAGCCGGCCGAGAGGGCGCCGTGCACGGCGCCGGAGGCGCCGCCCTCCGACTGCATCTCGATGACCTCGACCTCCTCGCCGAACACGTTCTTGCGGCCGTTGGCGGCCCAGGAATCGGCGAGCTCGCCCATCACCGAAGAGGGGGTGATGGGATAGATGGCGGCGATGTCGCTGTAGGCGTAGGCCACATGGGCTGCCGCGGTATTGCCGTCGATGGTCGCTTTGTTGCCCTTGCTCATGGTGAGTTCTCCTTGCTCTCTGGGAAATGGCCGGGATCGGGGCGGTGCGCCGCGGGCCGTTTCCGGGATTGTTTAAGAAAAATGGTAACATATAAGAAGGAAGGCTGTCAAATGACCGGCGAGCGCAGCGAGCCCAGCGAGTGCAGCGGTCACGCGGCCCGCCGCGGCCCGCGCCCCAAGCGGCCGATTTGACAAATCCCATGCCAACGACCAAAATGTCTCCTGCCGCACGGCAACGAGGTGCTCCCATGCCCAAGGGAATGTCCGCTTCCGCGCCGCTCCGGGCCGTCGCGCTCGCTGCGGCCGTTGCGCTCGCCGGCTGCCTGCTCTTCCCCGCCCGGCTGGCGGCGCAGGCCGAGCCGGCCGTGACCGTCGCGCCGCTGGCCGCCGGCGATCCCGACGCCCCGCTCGTCCGCCAGTGGCTGGAGGCACGGAAGCCGGCCGGCCTGCCCTCCGAGCTGAAGACGCTCGACGTCAGCGAGCCGGTCGAGATCGCCTCCCCCTCCCTGTCCGCGCTGTTCCCGGACTGGCGCTTCTTCCGCGTCACCTGGTCCGAGGCCTTTACCCGCAAGGGGGAGAAGCTCAGGAAAAAGAACGACATCGCCGGCGAGAACGTCTTCCAGGTCATCACCCTCGGCGTGCAGCGGTCCAGCCGCGCCCTGATCGCCTTCTTCGACTCGGGCGACTACGCGTCGTTCGGCGAGCTGCTCGCCCGCGCCCGGATCGAGATCCGCTCCTTCGCCAGGGCGCAGGCCGTCTGGTCGGCGTTCTGCGACCTGCACGACAAGCCCTGGCAGTCGCAGCCGCACGACTGGCCCGACACCCGGCACTGGCGCCTGGGCGAGACCTCCCTCGGCGAATTCCATTATTATTACGAGGTGACCCTCGGCGACGACGGCGCCGCCGTCTCGGGCCAGCTGAAGGCCGAACCCCTCCGCTGAGATAACGGGCTGCCGGTCATATACAACCAGGCAGGGAATGCAAGACCGGGAGGAAGCATGAAACGTGCATGGATGCTGATTTTCGTCGGGGTCCTGTCCGCGGGCCTGCAGGCGGCCCAGATCAAGGTCGAATCCCCCCAGGCGGGCGAGAGCCTGGTCCTCGGCGTCGCCAAGCCGGTCGTCTGGACGTACAGCGGCATGCCGGCGTCCGCCAAGGTCACCATCATCCTGAGGCAGGGCAGCGTCAAGATCGGCGTGGTCGCCCAGGACATCGCCGTCGGCGCCGGCGGCCAGGGCAGCTTCTCCTGGACCGCCGGGTCCTATCTGGGCGGGACGGCGCCGGCCGGCACCGGCTACGCCCTGCGCATCCGCAGCGCCGACAACTCGGTCGCGGCCCTCAGCGGCAGCTTCAGCCTGGTCGAAAAGAGCCAGGGCGGCGGCCAGGTGCTGCCGCCGAAGACATTCCCCGGGCAGCTGAGCGGCCCGGCGGCCGAGCTGGCGTTCACCGCCCCGAAGCCGGGCGACCAGGTCGATCCCTACAACTCGTTCAAGGTCACGTGGACCCGCCGCGGGAGCCAGGACGCGAACGTGTCCATCGTGCTGCTGCGCCAGGGCAAGAATCTGCCGTTCCGCGGGGTGACGCTGGCCGCCAGCGCGCCCAACAGCGGGACCTTCGTCTGGGACCCCCTGGACCCCATGCCCGCGCCGGGGCCGTACAAGCTGAAGATCAGGACCCTGGACGGAAAATGCGAGGCGCTGAGCGGTGAGTTCGCGATCCGCGAGGTCGGCGGCATCGAGCTGCTGTCCCCGAAGGGCGGGGAGGTCTGGGAAAGCGGCACCCCCCACGCCGTGTCATGGAAGCGCCTGGGCAACATCCGCACCCTCGACATCGCGCTCTCCCGTAACGGCGCCGTGCCCACGGTCCTTGCCCAGGGGATCAA
>DAHVOV010000185.1 GCA_027318645.1 Candidatus Aminicenantota bacterium | reverse complement strand
GAGAGCCGCCTGGCCAGGGTGGAAAAGCGCTTCGACCCGGAGCGAGTCCGCGCGGCGCTGCAGGGCCTCTTCGACGACGAGGCCTTCTGGACGGAGCAATCGCTGCGCTGCCTCGGCTGCGGCGCCTGCGCCTATGTCTGCCCCACCTGCGCCTGCTTCGACATCCAGGACGAGGACGGCCGGCGCCTGCGCTGCTGGGACTCCTGCGGCTTCGCCCTGTTCACCCTGCACACCTCGGGCCACAACCCGCGGCCGCTGCAGGGCCAGCGCTGGCGCCAGCGGCTGATGCACAAGTTCTCCTACATGCCCGCGCGCCAGGAGGCGCTGGGCTGCGTCGGCTGCGGCCGCTGCTCGCGGGCCTGCCCGGTGGACATGGACATCCTCGAGCACCTGCGGGCGATCGCGGAGGCGAAACCATGAGCGAACGCGACATCCTGCAGCCCCTGCCGATGCGCATCGAGAAGGTGACCGTCGAGACCCCCGACGTGCGCACGCTGCGCCTGGCCTTCGCCGACGAGGCGCAGGGCAAGGCCTTCGCCTTCCGCGCCGGCCAGTTCGGCGAGTACTCGGTGTTCGGCGAGGGGGAGTGCACCTTCTGCATCGCCTCATCGCCGACGCGCCGCGGCGCCATCGAGTGCACCTTCCGCCAGGTCGGCCGCGTGACCCGCGCCCTCGCCGACCTCGAGGCGGGGGAGACCATCGGCTTCCGCGGCCCCTACGGCAACGTCTTCCCCATCGACGACTGGCGGGGCAAGAGCCTGCTGTTCATCGCCGGCGGCATCGCCCTGCCGCCGCTGCGCAGCGTCATCTGGAACGTCCTCGACCTGCGCGACCGCTACCGCGACGTCACCATCGTCTACGGCGCGCGCACGGTGGCCGACCTGGTGTACAAGGACGAGCTGGCCGAGTGGGGGAGGCGCCCCGACGTGCGGCTGGTGACCACCGTCGACCCCGGCGGCGAGACGCCCGACTGGAAGGGGGAGATCGGCTTCGTGCCGGCGGTGCTGGACAAGCTGGCGCCCTCGAGCCGCGACACCGTCGCCGTCGTCTGCGGCCCGCCGGTGATGATCAAGTTCACCTTCCCGGTGCTGGCGCGGCTGGGCTTCGCGCCGGAGGACGTCTTCACCACCCTGGAGAACCGCATGAAGTGCGGGGTGGGCAAGTGCGGCCGCTGCAACACCGGCCAATACTACGTGTGCAAGGACGGGCCGGTGTTCACCCTGGCGCAGCTCAAGGGGATGCCGCAGGAGTACTGAGGAGTGATCGGCGCGCCAGGCTGCGCCGGGCACAGGACGGGAAAGAATGGATCGATTGCTGGCGCTTCGACGGATCGTCGTCCGCAGGATGACGCCGCCGCGCACGTTCGTCGTGAGTTTCTTGCTGGTGATCCTGGCCGGGACCACGCTGCTGCTCCTGCCGGTTTCGTCGGCCTCCGGCAAGCCGCTGTCCTTCATCGACGCCCTGTTCACATCGGCTTCCGCCGTGTGCGTCACCGGCCTCACCGTGGTCGACATCGGCCGCGACCTGTCCCTGTTCGGCCAGATCGTCACCCTCATTCTGTTCCAGATCGGCGGCCTGGGCATCATCACCTTCTCGCTGGTGCTGTTCGGGATCATGGGCCGCAGCCTCTCCTTCCGCGGCCGCGAGCTGCTGCAGAGCACGTTCCTGCACACCCCGCGGAGAGACTTCTTCCGCGTGCTGCGCTTCGTTGTCGCCGGCACCTTCGCCATCGAGGCGGTGGGGGCCCTGCTGCTGTTTATCCGCTTCCTGGGGGACTTCCCGCCCGCGCAGGCCTTCTATCGAGCCGTCTATCATGCCGTGTCGGCGTTCAACAATTGCGGGTATTCTCTGTTCGCCAGCAGCCTGATCCGCTACCGGGACGATGGGATGGTCAACCTGGTCGTGGTCGTTCTGGTCATCCTGGGCGGCATTGGCTTCATCGTGCTGTATGAAGTGCTCGACCGCTTGCGGAGGCGGCGTCAGCGCTTGTCGCTGCACGCCAAGCTGGTGCTGCTGACCACCGGCGTGCTGATCGTCGGCGGCGCCCTGCTGTTCTATCTGTTCGAGATGGGCAACGCCCTGAAGCACGCCGGCGCCGGCGGGCGCTTCCTGGCCTCGCTGTTCCAATCGGTCACGGCGCGCACCTGCGGCTTCAACACCGTGCCCATCGACGCGCTGAGCAACGCCACGCTGCTGGTGCTGATGGTCCTGATGTTCATCGGCGCCTCCCCCGGGTCGACCGGCGGCGGCATCAAGACCTCCAGCTTCGCCCTGCTGGCCCTGATGATCGCCAACCGCGTCCGCGGCCGCGACGGCGTCACCATATTCCGGCGCACCGTGCCGGCGGAGATTCTCGGGCGCACCATCGCCATCGTGATCGCCGCGGCGGTGGCCGTGATGGCGGTGGCCTCGCTGCTGTTGCTGGCCGCCGGCCCGGCCGCCGGCGGTGTGCAGGCCAGCCGGCACCTGTTCATCGAATACGTGTTCGAGACGATATCGGCCTTCGGCACCGTGGGGCTGTCGATGGGCGTGACGCCGGAGCTGAACCTGCTGCAGCGGTTGGCGGTCGTCCTGCTCATGTTCGTCGGACGCGTCGGCCCGCTCACCCTGGCCTTCGCCTGGTCGACCTCGCGGCGCGGGCTGGTCTACGCCGAGGAAGGGGTGATGGTCGGATAGGAGGATCCATGAAGCGCTGCATCGTCATCGGCCTGGGCATTTTCGGCAACAACATCGTGCGCGAACTGGCGGACAAGGGGTTCGAGGTCATCGCCATCGACAAGAGCAAGGAGGCGGTGCAGCGGGTGCGCGACCTCGCCAGCAAGGCCATCGTCGCCGACGGCACCGACAAGGAGATCATGGCCCAGATCGGCATCCAGGAGGACGACACGGTCATCATCTCCTTCGGCGAGGACCTGGCGGCGGCGACGCTGATCACCCTGCACCTCAAGCAGCTGAAGGTGAAGACGATCGTCGTCAAAGCCCCCAACGAGGAGCACCAGATGATCCTGGAGAAGGTCGGCGCCACCGACGTCATCATCCCCGAGAAGGAGATCGCCAACAAGGTGGCGCGCAGCCTGATCTCGCCCAACGTGTTCGACTACCTGCCGCTATCCGACGACTACATGATCTTCGAGATGGCCCCGCCCGAGAGTTTCCTGGGCAAGACCATGGCCGAGCTGCAACTGCGCTCGCTGTACAACGTCATGGTCATCGCCGTCAAGGACCTGTTGACCGACCGCGTCTTCACCCTGCCCCCGGCCAACTTCGTGATCAAGGACGGCCAGGTGCTCGTCCTGGTCGGCCGGGAGGCCGACATCGAGAAGCTCCGCTGAGCAGCGACCCGGAGGCTGGCCTTTTCCGTTGCTTTTGTGTACAATAGGGCGTCAAAACCTCATGCGCCTCACCGATTACCTCGATCCGCAAGCGATCCTGCTCGACCTGCCGTCCGCCGGCAAGGAGGAGGCCTTCGCCCTCATCGCCGGGCGGCTCGCCGCCGGCGGCATGATCGGCGACCGCGAGCGGTTCCTGACCGACGTACTCAAGCGCGAGCAGCAGGGGGGGACGGCCATCGGCCGCGGCCTGGCCATCCCCCACGCCCGCACGAGAAGCCTGGAACGGATCGTCATGGCCATGGCCCGGCTGCGCCCCGGCGCCGACTTCGGCGCCGAGGACGGCGAGCCGGTGCGGCTGGTTTTCCTGCTCGGCGCCCCCGAGGACAAGGCCGGCGAATACCTCAAGGTGCTCGGGCGCCTCTCGAAGCTGCTGAAGGAGAACGGCCTGCGCAAGGACCTGCTGAAGGCCTCCACGCCGCAGGCGGTGCTGGACCTGCTGGAGGCGGCCGAGTCCCGCCTTTCCTGAACCGCAGCCGCGGCAAAAGGGAAAACGGCGCGGCCTGGGCATGATCCCGGCCGGGTCGAGCGGGGATTCCCGACGCCAAGGCGGGAAAAAGCCTTCTGGGTGTTTCTTCCTTACGCCCTATACCGTGCGCCGTACGCCGAGTACTGGCAACTCCTTCATAGGTCCATGCGGATGGGCAGCGTCATCGAGGAGATCTCGTCCCAGTGCAGGTGGCGCTGGATGGCGAAGGCCGTCTCGTTGTGCAGCATCTTGTGATAGAACTTCTCGTGGCGGAAGGTCAGCTTGCCGGTGAACACCGTCGAGCGCGGGAACTCCCTCTTGATGTCCTTGCACAGCTGGGTACCCGACTCCACCACGTCGGTGCCCACCGCCATGCGGGAGTCGGCGGCGAAGCCCAGGCGCCGCGCCAGGTCGACGTACTTCTGCAGCGTCGCCCGTGTCGCGGCTTCCAGGTTGCTCATTTCCTGGGTGCCCTTGAACGACCCGGAGTCGACGACGGCAACCGAGGCGAAGATGAAGTTCTTGTAGATGCCCGGGAAGTTGCGGATCACCGACAGCACGGTGTGCACGCCGAAGCCGTTGTAGCCCGAGACCAGCTGGATGGCGGTCATGCCGTCGCGGTCGGGGCGTTCCATGTTCGGCTTGCGGCCGGTGGGGATGTCCAGCAGCAGGTCGTCGAGCTTGCGCACCGCCTTGAGGACGTTTTTATAATGGCGGTGGATGAGGAAGCACAAGAGGACGAGCCCGCCTGTGATCAGCAGGGTCAGCCAGCCGCCCTCGGTGAATTTCTCATAGCTGGTGATGCACAGGATGGTGAAGCAAAGGACGAATCCCGTCAGGTGGACGGGGAGGTGCTTCTTCCACTCCTTCTCGCGCTGGCGGTGGCGGATGAAGTAGGTCGACATGCCGATCTCGGAGAGGGAAAAGGTGAGGAAGACGTTGATGGCGTACATGACCACCAGGCTGGAGATCCTGGCCTTGGTGTAGAAGAGGAGGAAGATGGAGGCGCCGCCCATGAGCAGGACGCCGTTGTGCATGGTCAGGCGCTCGGAGAGCGAGGCGAAGCGGTGCGGCAGCCAGGAGTCGATGGCCATGTTGGCCATGATGCGCGGGCCGTCGATGAAGCCGGCCTGGGCGCCGACCAGCAGCAGCGCCCCCTCGGAGAGAATGGTGACCAGGGCCAGGGCGTAGCCGAACGACCAGCCGCCGTACAGCGTGTTGGCCAGGATGGCGTTCAGCGTCTGGCTGCGCCCCGGCGTGACCCGCAGCAGCAGGTAGCAGAGGAACAGGCCGCTGGCGGTGAAGGCCAGCGAGATCGACATGTACAGCATCGTTTTCTTGCCTGTCTGCACCTTGGGGTCGCGCAGGATCTGCATGCCGTTGGCCACGGCCTCGATGCCGGTGTAGGTGCCGCCGCCCAGCGAGTAGGCGCGCAGGAACAGGGCCAGCATGCCCATTCCGCCCAGCGAGGCCAGGCCGGCGTTGAAGTCGGTCTTGATGCCGTGGAAGACCGGGCCGATCTGCGGCAGGTGGGAGAGGATGCCGTAGCCGATCATGAAAAGATGGGTCAGCACGAACACGATGAAGATGGGGGCCAGGAAGGTCACCGACTCCTTCACCCCGCGCAGGTTGAGCACGATCAGCAGCAGGATGAGGAACAGGTCGAAGAGGATCTTGTAAGGCTGCCAGGCGACGGGCAGGAAGCTGAACAGGGCGTCGCCGCAGGCGACGATGGAGACGGTGATAGTCAGCATGTAGTCGACCAGCAGGGCGCTGCCCGACAGCACGCCGGCCTTGGGCCCCAGGGTGTGGGTGGCGACGATGTAGCCGCCGCCGCCGCTGGGGAAATGCTCGATGATGCGCGAGTAGGCGTAGGAGATGATGAAGACGGTCAGTGAGGTGGCCAGGGCCAGGAAGACGGCCAGGTAGGTATGCGGGCCCAGGGTGCGGAAGGCCTCCTCGGGGCCGTAGGAGGAGGAGGATAGGCCGTCGGCTCCCAGGCCGATCCAGGCCAGCAGCGGCACCAGGGAGAGCTTGTGGAACAGGGAGGGGTCCTTGATGTTGCGCGGCGCGCCGACCACGGTCTGGCGCACCTTCTCGAGCAGCGTCGCGTCCTCGTCTGATTCGTTTTGTGCCATGGTTTTTCTTTCTAATGGGGAGCGAACCGGCCTCAGAACTCGGCCGGAATGGCAAGATCATATTGTACTACCCGAGCGCCGTTGCTGTCAACCGCGATGCCGCCCCCGGCCTGGTTGACAGTGTTTTCCCATTGTGGTAGTCAAGATGCGGCCGCGTACCTCGAGGAGCGGATGAGGGGGGACCCATGGAAGACGAACAGCGCGACACGCAGCGAAAGAAGATCCAGATCCTGTTCCAGCTGGGCAAGTGGTCGGACGTGGTCAAGCTGTGCTCCACCTACGCCGAGAAGTACGGCAAGGACATGGAGATCGACATGATCCGCTTCAAGAGCGAGCGCCACCTGGGCGTCGCCTCCGCCGTTGCGCCCGCGCAGGAGCCCCAGCCGGCGCCGCCGGCGCCTCCGCCGCCCCGCCCGGCCGTTGCCGAGGCGATGATCGTATCCGACCCTTCGATCCCGCTGATCCCCCCTGAACGGGAGATGAAGCCGCCGCCGACGATGGAAGAGGTCGCGTTCGGCGGCAACGATGAGCCTGCGGCCGAGATCGACATGGAAGATCCTTTCGCCGGCGACGACCTGGTGATCTCCGATCCGTTCGCCGCCGAAGAGCCGCCGGTGACGATGGCCGGCGGGCCGGGTGCGCCCGTCGTGATCGTCGAGGCCGCGGCGCCGGCGGACGAAACCGGGACGGCCTTCCCGAAGCTGGAGCTGGAGGATGCCGGCGGCATCGCCGCCGAGCCGGATGAGAAGCCCGAGCCCTCCCCGCCGCCCGAGGAG
>DAHVOV010000024.1 GCA_027318645.1 Candidatus Aminicenantota bacterium | reverse complement strand
GCGTCGTCCACCTCCTTGGCCAGGCCGAAGTCCAGGATCTTCACCCGCCGCTTTCCGTCGATCAGGATGTTGGCCGGCTTCAGGTCGCGGTGGACGATGCCGTTCGCGTGCAGCACGGCGACCGCCTCGACGATGTCCAGGAACACGCCCTTGAACTCCGGCCAGGCGAGCAGGACCTTCTCCTCCAGCAGCGATCTCAGGCTGGTGCCGGCGGCCAGCTCCATGACCAGGAACCGGATCTCCTGCCAGCTCTCCAGCGAGAAGACCTTGATGATGCGCTCGTCGCTGATCCGCCGCGACAGGTTGATCTCGCGGCGCACGCGCAGGAACTTGCGCTCGTCGCGCGTCAGGCGGGGATTGAGGAATTTGAGCGCCACGCGCGCGCCCAGCGTCTCGTCCTGCGCCTCGAAGACGATGCCGAAGCCGCCCTGGCCGACCAGGCGCTCCAGGCGGTAGCGGCCGTTGACCGTCGTCCCGGGCTTCAGCCGGACCAGGTTCAGGTAGGCCAGCTCCAGCGGCCCGCTGCGCTCCCGCTCATCGTGCCCGGCGTTGCCGCTGAACGTTCCTTCGCCTTCCGTCACTGTCCTCCTGGCCGGAAATCCGCCGGAAACGGATTCTAGCAATTCTCCCCGCGAAAGACAACGGTGCGCGATCGTGCTATGATCGCCTCTCACGGAGGTGACCATGAAACGAGTCCTCGCGGCTGTCGTCCTGCTGCTGCCGCTCCTGTCCTTCGCCCAGGGAACGGTGGATTTCGACCGCTGGTTCGTCGACCGCACCCTGCGCGTCGACGTGCATCACGCCGGCGACGCCCGGGAGGAGTCGTTCACCATCGACCGCCTCATCCTGGAGGGGCCGTGGGCCGGCAACCCGCGCCGCCTGCTCGCCCAGCGGGAGATGGGCCGCTACCTGCTGAACGTGCGCGACGAGGCCACGGGCACGCTGATCTACAGCAAGGGCTTCGACAGCTATTTCGGCGAGTACAAGACCACCGAGCCGGCGGCCAGCGGCGTCCGCCGGACCTTCTCCGAGTCGCTGCTCCTCCCCTGCCCCACGGGCAAGGTGACGCTCGAGGTGCTGCTGCGCGACCGCGAGAACCGGCCGCAGCCCCTTTTCCGCGCCGGCATCGACCCCGCCGACATGTTCATCGTGCGCGAGAAGCCGTCCGCGGACGTCCTGGTGGTCGAGCAGGTGAAGAACGGCGCGCCGGCCGACAAGGTCGACCTGGTCATCCTCGGCGAGGGCTATACCGCCGCCGAGGGGGAGAAGTTCCGCGCCGACCTGGCCCGCTTCACGACCACCCTCTTCAGCCTGGAGCCCTACCAGTCCCTTCGCGACCGCTTCAACGTCACCGGCCTGCTCAAGCCCTCCGCCGAGAGCGGCTGCGACGAGCCCAGCTTCGGGTCGTTCAGGAGCACGGCGCTGGGCGCGTCGTTCGACTCCTTCGGCTCGGAGCGCTACATGCTGACCGACGACAACCGCGCCTGGAGAGACGTCGCCGGCCGCGTCCCCTACGACGCCGTCATGATCATGGTCAACTCGCCGCGCTACGGCGGCGGCGGCATCTACAACCTCTACTGCACCTTCACCAGCGACAACCAGTGGCAGCAGTACCTGGTCCTGCACGAGTTCGGCCACTCGTTCAGCGGCCTGGCCGACGAGTACTACACCTCGGCGGTGGCCTACAACGAGTTCTACCCGGCCGGCGTGGAGCCGCTGGAGCCGAACATCACCGCGCTGCTCGACGCGAAGAACCTGAAGTGGAAGGACCTCGTGACCCCCAAAACGAAGGTGCCCACGCCGTGGGAGAAGGAGGCCTTCGAGACGATGGACCGGGCCTACCAGAAGCGGCGCCAGGAAATGAACGGAAGGATCGCCGCTGCCAAGCGCGGCGGACTTCCGCAGGCCGAGATCGACGCCCTGCAGGCGCAGAGCGAGGAGATGTCCCGCCTCAACGGCCTGGAGACCGACGCCTTCTTCAGGAAAAGCCGCTTCAACGGCAAGGTCGGCGCCTTCGAGGGCGCGGGCTACGCCGCCAAGGGCCTCTTCCGCCCCATGCTCGACTGTTTGATGTTCAGCCGCGGCAAGCGCCCGCTGTGCCGGGTCTGCGAACAGGCGGTGGTGAGCACCATCCTGGCCTACTGCGAGTAGGCCGTCCCTCCCGGGCGGGACAGCCTCCCGCCCGGGTGGAACGACGCTACTGCCGCAGCGGCAGGATCGTCTTGAAGAGCTCCTTCTCCTCGGCGATCTTCTTCTCGTTGCCGACCACGCACAGGAACGGCTGGGCCATCACCTTCTCCACCAGCGGCGCGAAGCCCTTCAGGTCCTCGAGGGTGGTGGAGAGGATCTCGTCGCGCTCCTTCTGCAGCATGGCCAGGGTGTCGCCGCGGAGATGGCGCTGCACCGCCACCGCGCCCTTCTGGTCGGGGTCGAGCGGCCGGTCCCAGTCGGAGATGGTGCCGATGATCAGCCGGCGCAGGTCGCGCTCGTCGAGCTTCAGCTCGGCCAGGAAGCGGGGCGCCCCCAGGTAGTTCTCGACCGTCTTCTTCAGGTTGGGGTCGCGGTAGGAGGCGAAGGCCAGCAGCCCCGCATCGTCCATGATGGCGAAGCCGCCGTAGGCGCCGCCCTGGACGCGGATGGTGTTCTGCAGGTAGACGGTGGAGAGCAGCTGGCCCAGCACGTTCATCCGGCCGCTGTAGGCGAAGCCCAGCTTCTTGTAGTCGGCCCCTTTCAGCACGTACTGCACCTTGGAGGCGTCCTGGAACCCCTCGTTCAGGGGCTCCTTCGGGAAGCGGTAGGCCGCGGCCTTGAACTCGCGCAGCGGCAGCTTCCGCAGCGTCTCCGGCAGCGCGGCCATGACCGCCTTCAGCTGCCCCTCCTGGCAGGTCACGCCGACCTGCAGGCCGGCGCGGTTGACGAGCGCCTCCTGCACCGCCTTGAGCTGGGCGGCGACGGCCTTCACGTCGAGCTCCTTGAGCAGGCCGCCGAGGAAGCGGTAGAAGCCGAAGCCCATGGTCAGGTCCTGGTAGGCGCCGCGGTCGGAAATGTAGGAGCCGAGGCGGGCGGCGGCGATGTTCAGCCCCATGTAGGCCAGGCGCTGGTCGAACTGCGCCTTGGTGCGCAGCAGCATCTCCTTGAGCCGCGCCTCATCGTCCCAGCGGGAGTGCAGCAGCTGCAGCTCCATCAGGTGCAGCAGGCGCGCCGCCTTCTCCGGCATGGCCTTGCCGCTCATGGTGAAGTATGGCTTCATGCGGGCGTCGTCGCGGAGGACGGCCATGGGCCGCAGCGCGGTGCTGATGCCGCCGGTGTGCAGGTTGACCTGGTTCTCCAGGTCGCCGTAGCCGAGCTCGTCGGTCGCCATCATCCCCACCAGCTCGCTGTACAGCTGGACGTAGGGGACCAGCTCCTGGTCGATGGCGCCGGCGTCGAAATAGAAGTTCAGGTAGACGATGCCCTTGGTGAAGGTGTCGAGCCAGAGGAGCGGCGTCCCGTCCAGCTCCTGCTTCTGCAGGGGCAGGTCCTCCTGCTTCTTCTCGATGTCGGCGATCTCCAGCAGCGGGACGGTCTTCAGCGCCTCGGCGTCGTCCTGGCGCTGCTGGTAGGCGACCAGGTCCTGGGTGCGGGCCACGATGGCGTCGATCTCCGCCGGCGTCATCTTGGCCTTGATGGCGGCCAGCTTGCCGTCCAGCTCGGTCGCCAGCTCCTTCTCCAGCCCCGGCTTGGGCTCGAGCAGCACAGTGCAGGCGTGGGGGTTGTCGAGCAGCGCCTTGCGCACCAGGTCCTCGAAATAACTCTTGCCGAGCCGCGAGCGGATCGTCGCCAGCTCCTTGTTGAACGAAAGGGAGAGGAAGGGATCGTCGGCGAACATCCAGCCGGGCGCGGCCATCATGGCCCCCACGATGCCGGTGAACGAGCCCTGCCCCTCGCGCAGGCGGAACTCCTGCAGGTTGATGATCCCCTCCAGCATGGTGCGGTCGAAGCCCTTGGCCGCCACCTCCCGCAGCGTGTCGCGGTAGACCTGCTCGAAGCGTTCCAGGTCCTTGCCCTCGGCGCTACTGACCGTGACCTGGAAGACGGGCTGCTGGATCGAGTCGGCGTAGGCCGAGACGTCCTGGCCGATGCCCGCCTTCTGCAGCGCCAGGCGCAGCGGCGCCGCCTGGTGGTTGACCAGCGCCTCGGCCAGGATGTCCAGGGCGATGGCCAGCTGCTGGTCGGTGTTGCGGCCGTAGACGCTGGCGCGGGCGATGAAGGCCTTGCCGTCGGTCGGCGTGCCCTCGGGGACGCCGTAGACGCCGCGCACGGTCTGCGCCGCCGCCGGCGCCGCCTGCAGCGGGATGCGGCTGTCGACGTCGATCTTGTCGTAGCCGGACAGGTACTGGGCGTCGATGAAGGCCAGCTCCTTGTCCATGTCGCCGTTGCCGTACAGGTAGAGGTAGCTGTTGGCGGGATGGTAGTACTTGTTGTGGAAGGCCTTGAACTGCCCGTAGGTCAGCTGCGGGATGGAGTCGGGATGCCCGCCCGAGGACTTGGAATAGCCGTTGTCGGGGAAGAGGGCGCGGTTCATGAGCAGCCCGAGCTGGCGCTGCGGCGCCGAGTAGGCGCCCTTCATCTCGTTGTACACGACCCCCTTGTAGGCCAGGGGCGAGGAGGGCGTCTCCAGCTCGTAGTGCCACCCCTCCTGCTCCAGGATGCGCGGCTCGCGGTGCAGCATGGGCTTGAACACCGCGTCCAGGTAGACGTGCATCAGGTTGAGGAAATCCTTGTCGTTGCGGCTGGCCACCGGGTACATGGTGTGGTCGCTGCTGGTCATGGCGTTGAGGAAGGTGTTCAGCGAACCCTGCGAGAGGATGTCGAACGGGCTCTTGACCGGGAAGTTCTCCGAACCGTTCAGCACCGAGTGCTCCATGATGTGCGGGATGCCGGTATCGTCGGGCGGCGGCGTGCGGAATCCGGCGCAGAAGACCTTGTTGTCGTCCTTGCTGACGATCTTCAGCAGGCGGGCGCCGCTCTTGTCGTGGCGGAACAGGTAGCCCTCGCCGTCCAGCTCGGGGATGTACTGCCGGCGCAGCAGCGTGAAGCCGTGCAGGGTCTGGCCGACGGCCAGCCCCGGGGCGGGCTTGGTCTTGCCGCCGGCGGCCGGCAGGGCCGCGCAGGACAGCGCGATGACGACGAACGCGAGCATCGTTTTGTTCATGGTTTCTCCTCTTGTCATGTTTCGTTTATCCGCTGGGGCCGGGACACCGTCCCGGCCGAACGCTTTCCTTGATGCGCCATTGTACGCCACGGCGGCCCGCCGCGCAACGCGGGGAAGGAGCGGCCGCGGCGGCGCGGGTCATTTCAGCCGTTCGCGGCCGCGCAGGCGCTTCTGCACCCGCGCCTCGATCACCTCGACGCCGATGCCGCTGCCCGGCGGCATGGCGATGAAGCCCTCGCGGTCCAGGGTCACCGGCGGCTCGGCGATGTCCTCGTGGAAATAGCGCCGCGTCTCCGAGGTGTCGCCGGGGAGGGTGAAGCCGGGCGCCGCCTGCAGCTGGATGTTCAGGGCGCGGCCGATGCCGGTCTCGTCCATGCCGCCCGACCAGGCGGGGATGCCGCTGCGGGCGCACAGCGCCGCCATGCGCACCGCCTCGAGCAGGCCGCCCACCCGCCCCTGCTTGATGTTGATCACCCGGCAGCTCTTCAGGGCGATCGCCGCCTCGGCGTCGTCGCAGCCGTGGATCGACTCGTCGAGGCACAGCGGCGTGCGCAGCCGCGCCTGCAGCAGCGAGTGCTGGTAGATGTCGTGGTAGGAGAGGGGCTGCTCGATCATGGTCAGGCCGAACTCGTCGAGGCGGGCCAGGAGGCCGGCGTCGGCCAGGGTATAGTCGCCGTTGGCATCGGCCATCAGGGCGATGCCGGGAAAGCGCGCGCGCACCGCCCGCACCCATTCGACGTCGCGGCCGCGGCCGATCTTCATCTTGACCCGCTGGTAGCCGGAGGTGACCGCCTCCTCCACCCGCGCCAGCAGCGCCGGCACGTCGTCCTGGAAGCCGATGGAGATGCCCGACATGACGCGCTTGGCCTGGAAGCCCAGCAGGGCGTGGAGCGGCTGGCCGCGGCGCTTGGCGATCAGGTCGAGCAGGGCGTTCTCCAGCGCCGCCTTGGCCATCTCGTGGCCGCGCACGCGGCGGAAGCGCTCCAGCAGCGCCGCCAGCGCCATCCCCGGCTTCAGCTCGGGCAGCAGGAAGTCGCGGATGACGTGGCGGGCGGTGGCGGTGGTCTCGCTGGCGTAATAGGGATCGGGGTCGGCCACGCACTCGCCCCAGGCGACGAGGCCGCGGTCGGTGATGCGCACCAGCAGGGCGTCCTTGCTGTTCCAGGTGGCCACGGCGGTGCCGAACGGGGCGACGAACGGCAGGCTGACGTCGAGGAGCTCGACGCGCTCGAGGTCGCCGAGCGCCTCGTCGTGCAGCCAGGAGGGACGGACGTTTTCTTCGCTCATGGGCGTCTCGCGAAGGGCGCGCCGCCGGAGGCCCGGCGCCGGCTAGCGGGCCGCCAGCAGCGCCTTGATCTTGGCGGTGATGGCGGCCTCGTCGCCCGAACCGACCTTGACCTCGTAGACGTTGCCCGCCTTGTCGATGAAGACCATGGTCGGGATGCCGCTGACCCCGTATTCCTCGAGGTCCTCGCCCTTGTCGGAGATGGCGATCGGGTAGGTCAGCTTCCAGCGCTCGGCGAAGCCCTGGATCAGCGCCCGCTCCTCGTCGGCGCCGACCGCCCCCTTGTTCTGCGTGTCGTCGCTGTAGCGGCCATAGAGCTTGGTGAAGCCGATGACCACCAGCCCCTTGTCCTTGAGCTCGTTGTAGTCCTTGGCCAGGGTGGGGATGACCTGGCGGCAGGGGCCGCACCAGGGCGCCCAGAAGTCGATGACCACCACCTTGCCCTTCAGCCGCTCGAGGGCCAGCGGCGCCGAGTTCAGCCACTTCTGGGCGCTGATGGCCGGTGCCGGCTTGCCGACGAACTCCAGCTGCTTCAGCGCCGACTCCAGCGACCTCGCCTCGCGCTCGCCGCCCAGCTTCTTCAGTCCCTCCTGCAGGATCGCCTTCGCCGCGGCGATGTCGCGCTTCTTCATCTCGATCTCGGCCAGGGTGGTGTAGAGATAGCCGCGATAGCGGGCGAAGCTCTTCGGCAGGTCGCTGGCCACGAGGAGCTTGCGGCAGTAGTCCCGGCGCACCGCGTCGTCGGGGGCGCCGAAGGCCAGGGCGGTGATGACCTCGTGGTAGTCGGAGGAATGGGCCACCTTCCCCTCCACCTGGCGGAACAGGGGCACGGCGTCGCCGATCTTTTCCTGGGCCACCAGGATGCGGGCCTGCAGCAGCCGGGCCTCGTCCTGCACCGCGTCCTTGCGGCCGGCCAGCGGGCCCAGCTTGGCGCCGGCCTCCTCGTAGCGGCTCAGGTCGGCCAGGATGCGCGCCCGCGTCAGCTCGGCGGCGTCGCCGGCAGGGGCGGCGGCGTACTTGTCCAGCAGCGCCTGCAGGGCCGCCTCGTGCTCGGCGGTGAGCGTCTGGAACTCCTCGCGGCTCTTGACCGCGTCCATCTTCGCTTCGAGGGCCTTGCTCAGCGCCTCGTATTCGCCGCCGAGGTCGTCCGCGGCGGCGGGCCGGGCGAGCGCCGGCAGGGAGAGCAGGGAGAGGAACAGCAGCATGGTCAGCGAACGCTTCATCGTCAGCCTCCTTGGCATGGGTTGGTTATGGCGTCACGGCCGTTCCGGCCCGGGCTGCCGCGCCAGGCGCACGCGGACCTCGATCCGCGGGCCGCGCTTCTCCGCCGAGCCGAACAGGCCCTGGAAATCCCGGAAAACGAAGCGGCCGTCGCCCTGCGCGACGACCTGCAGATAGGGATCGAGGCCGCTGGCCAGCGCGGCGAAGGCCCGCGCAGCCGTGGCCTCGTCCTCGTAGGGGGCGACGATGAGGACGTGCGTGCCGCCCTCCCCGTCGCGGTAGGAGGCGGAGGCGGCGAAGCGCTTCCCCTCCAGCAGCAGGACGTCGCCGTCGCCCAGGGTATAGACCGCCTGCAGCGAGTAGGGGCCGCGCAGCAGCAGGGCCGAGCCCGGCACCATCCCGTCGGCGGGCAGGACGTCGAGCTCGCTGACCGCGGCGCCGGCGGGGATCGCCTCGTCGAGCCGCCGCGCCAGCTCCCTCATCACCGGCAGCAGGTCCGCGCGGCCGCTGAAGTTGTTGAGGAAGATGAAATGGTCGTTCTTCAGCAGGGCGACCTGGAAGGCGTCGCCCGAGTTGCGGGCCGCGATCCCGGCCACGGGCGTCTCGCGGCCGCACTTCAGCAGGTAGATGCCCAGCGCCGCGGCGGCGCCGTCCATGCGGTAGTCCTCGACGGCGATCTCGGCGCCGGCGCCGGCGTACCGCTGCACGCGCAGCCCGACGAACCCCATCTCCAGGAACAGCTCGGCGCCGCCGTCGATGACGTTGTACAGCGCCGAGGGGTTGTAGGTCTCGACCGCGCCGGCGCGGCCCCAGCCGGGAACGAAGCCGTCGGCGGGGAATTCCGGCGCCGCCCCGGCGGGCCCCGCGGGATGCAGCGGGAGCGCCAGCGCCGCGAGAGCGAGCAGGATGAGGAGCCTCCGGCGCACGACCCCGCCTACGCCTGCACGAAGGAGATCTTCGCCGGGTCGGCCACGCCCAGGCCCAGGCGCTCGGCGTAGCGCAGGTATTCGCTGTACTTCGGGTGCTCGTTCACCTGCACCTGCATCTCCTTGCGCTTGCTCACGATCAGGTTGTGGCAGGTCATGTCCAGGGCGAAGGGGTCGGTGGCGAAATAGAGGGTATTCAGGAACCAGGTGGCCTGGGCCAGCGGCCCCGGCCCGCCGTCGTACTGGGCGCGCAGGCCGTCGGTGACGTTCAGCACCAGCTTGTCGCGAAGCACCGGGAAGGCCAGCACCTCGGTGCAGACGTCGAAGAACAGCGGGCGGTGCAGGCGGTTGGTGTTGCACACGGCGCCGTAGCCCAGGTTCTTGGTGGCCATGGAGACGCCGTTGCCGGTGTTCTTGAACACCGGCACGTTGATGATCTTGGTGAGCTTCTTCGTCAGCAGCTTGCCGAAATAGGAGTACTTGCCGTTGAACACGTGCTGGTTGAGGTAGGGCTTGTCCTTGGGCGCGTCGACGTCGGCGAAATAGTAGCAGTCGAGGTCGAAGTTCTTCTCGCTGACGTGGCGGCCGTCCTGGTCGAGCCAGCGGCTGTCGTCCTGGCTCTTGCCCTCGGCCGCCGCCTCGTCCATGGTCTGCAGCCCCTCGATGGCGACGCCGGGGAAGCGCGCCGGCGTGAAGCCGGCGTCGGCCAGCATGTAGTCGAAGCGGTCCCAGATGACGATGCTCCCGGCGGGGATGCCGCCGCGGCGCAGCCAGGCGACGATGGCGTCGACCACCTCGAGGCGGGTGGAGATGAGGCCGGCGCCCACGGGATTGACCTTGATGCCGACGACGTCGTTCTTGGCGAAGAACAGGGGGAAGCTCCTCGCCAGGGAGCGGCCGGTCAGCGTCTCGACCCCCTTGGCGAACATGGCGGCGACGACCGCGCCGTCGACCCGTTTCTCGTCCATCGCCCGCCCGTCATGGACCGCCACGACCTTGCCGGGGAAGAGGCCGGGGAGCGAGTACTTGCCGCGCGGCGCCTTCAGGGCGTCGTCGATGTTGGTCTTGGGCTTGGCCGGCGGCTCGGCCTTGGCCGCCTCCTGGCCCCACAGCGGCGGCCGGCCCAGCAGCAGCCCGGCGCCCAGCAGGGAGCCGCCGCCGATCTTGAGGAAATCGCGGCGCTGCAGCTTCGATTCGAGCTCGATCGAGCGATATCCGTTCTTCTTCACGCGTCACCTCCGAAAAGGGCCTGCCCGGCGCTGGCGATGGCGGACGGCGGGGCGGAAATACTGGTACGCCGGCGCCGGGCGTTTGGTTCAGCGGGCGGCGGCTATTTCGCGTAGCCCACCGGGTGGTCCAGGAAGATGACCTGGGCGTCGGTCAGCTTCAGGAGCTCCTTGATCTTCTCCTTGTTCACCGAGGCCTTGGGGCACGTCTTGAGCCCGGTGGCGGCGCAGAAGAGCGAGATGTTCTGCGAGACGATGCCGGCGTCGAGCGCGCCCCAGACCGCCTTCTGCTCGGGCCCGCCGTGGCGGAAGCGGTCGCCGTCGGAGATGAGGATGATCTCCACGGGCGCGGTCGCCGGCGCCGCAACGGGCGGCGGCGGGGCCGGAGGAGCGGGGGGGGCATTGGGGGTTCCCGGCGCCGGGGGGACGGCAGGCCGCGGCGGCCGGGCCATCACGACCTGCGCGCGGAGATCGCCGGCCAGGAGCGGCAGCAGCTCGTGCTTCTGCTGCTCGTACATGTACGCGCCCGTCCTCATGAACACGATGATCCGCACGTCATGGGCGTTCATCGCCGACGGCGCGGTGCTCTTGTTCTCGGCCGGGCGGGTGATGCCGTCGGCCGCCCACAGCAGGTCGGAAAGGTCCTGGAGGCTCAGGTCCCTGTCGGCGAACTCGCGCACCGACGCCCGCACCGCCAGCGCTTCCATGAGCGGCAGGCCGCGCTTCAGGCTCGGCGGGTTGAGCTTGATCGGCGCCAGGTCCTCGGCCGCCAGGCCGGCGGCAAAGGCCAGCAGCAGCACGGCAGCCATTCCTCCCAAGATGACCTTCCCTGCATTCTCTCTCTTCATGATCCACCTCCACTATTGACTCGAATATTATATACTTTCATCCCTTTCTCTTGCTAACGTCTGGCGTCTAACGTCCGACGTTTGATTTTCACCGCCTGGCATAGCAATACAGGCATCCGTGGGCGCAGGCGCCGTAACGGCCGATGTCGACGCTGCGCGTGCAGAAGCACAGCTTCCTCTGCGCCGGGTCCTTGCGGTAGGAGAGGTCCAGGCCGAATATTTCGTTCAGCAGCCCTTCGTCGACGCACTTGCCGTGGGGCACCCCGGCCCAGGAGGCGGCCTCGGCGCAGCTCTGGATCTCCAGCCCCTCGCGCGCGGCGACGGCGGCGAATCCCGCCAGCAGGGCGGCCTGCGCCTCCGCGCCGCCGGAGGCGGCGTCCGTCTCGATCCCCTCCTTCCGCAGCCGGCGCAGGGCCTTGGGATAGGGATCGAAGAAGCTGACGATCGCCCGCGAGGCAAAGGGGGCCAGCAGGCCGGCCAGCTCGGAGAAGCGGCGCGCATGGAAGTCGGGGCCGGTATCCGGGGTGAAGATGACCGGGTCGTAGCGCCAGGCGATGCGCCTGCGGCCGACGAGCGAAGCCAGCTCGCGAAAACCGGCGGCCGCCTCCGCGACCGACGGCGCCCCCGGCTCGAGGCGACGGGGATAGCCGGTCGCGGTCAGCAGGAACAGCGAGGGGAAGCCGCCGGCCTCGATCTCCGGCAGGTGGCGCAGGAGCGGCCGGACGTCGCGGCTCCAGAAGACGAAGGCGTCCACGTCGCCGCGGAGCAGGCTCACCCGGCGCGGCGGCCGGCAGCGGAACGGATCGGCCACCTCGACGGCGCCGGCGCGCAGCGCCGCCATGAACCACTCCGCCTGGAAGGCGGGCACGTCGCAGCGGCGCGAAACGCTGACGATCATGGACCGCCTTCCCGGCGCCGGCCCCCTCAGCGGCCGCGGCCGCCCAGCTCGAGCAGCTCCGGGCTCTGCGGGAACTTCCGCAGCGCCCGTTCCAGGGTGGCGCGGAAATTCTCCCGCTCCCGCGCCTCCTGGTACACCTTCAGCTGCAGCAGGAAGTTGTCCAGGCTCTCGGCCAGGAACAGCGCGCTCTGGGCAAGGAGTCCGGCCTCGGCGGTCTCCTTGCGCTGCAGCGCCAGGAGGGCGAGCAGGTGGTGGTTCTCGGCCTGGAAGGGATTGGCCTCCATCGCCTCCTCGGCCTTCTGCGCCGCGCCCTCCAGGTCGTTCTCCAGGAACAGGTTGCGCGACTCGATGTAGGCCAGGTTGGCCGGCGCCTCGTCGCCGCCGGCCGGCCCGCCGGCGGCCGAGTCCATGAACTGGGGCTCGACGGTCGGGGCGCTCTCCCCGTGCAGCGGCAGGTCGACGAAGTCGCGGAACGCCTGGCCGAGCGCCTCGCGGTTCTCGGCCGCGGCCAGCGAGCCGGCGAACAGCCGCCGCAGCCGGTCGTCCTCGGGAAAGCGCCGCAGCGCCTCGACCAGCTCCTGCTGGGCGGCGTTGCCGCGCCCCATGGCCCGCAGCAGCAGGACCAGGTTGGCGAGGATGCCCGGGTCGCGGCGCAGGTACAGGGCGTAGCGCAGGCACTTTTCGGCCAGCGGGAATTCGCCGCGCAGGAGGTAGAGGGCGCCCAGGTCGTTGTGGGTGGCGACCGGGAAGGCGTTGCGCTGCTGCAGGCGGATGAAGCGGTTCAGCGCCGCGTCGCCGTCGCCGGCGCGATGCTCGGCCAGGGCCCCCAGGAACTCCTTGCGGTCGCGGAAGAAGGGGATGTCGGAGACGAGCTCCAGGCGGGCGCGGCAGGAGGCGGGATCGCCGCTGTCCAGGGAGGCCCGGGCCAGGGCGTACTGGACGAAGTCGGAGCGCCCCGCCTTCGCCGCCGCCGGCTGCAGCAGCTCCAGCCGCTTGCCGGCGTCGCCCAGCAGCAGGCTCTTGACGAAGCGCTCGTACTCGGGCAGCGCCATGCCCAGCTGCGGCATGACCGCGTCCGGACGGCCGGGGGCGACGGCGCGCACCACCAGCCGCAGCAGCTCCTCCTGGAGCCGGAACAGCTCAACGAAGCTGCCCTTGACCAGGGGCAGCGGCCGCTGCCGCGCGGCGCCCAGGTCGATGAGGAACAGCTGCACCTGCAGCGGCGCCGAGCGCTTCTCGCCGGAGAAGACCCGGCCCCAGACCAGCGTGCCGGCCCCGCACTCCGCGGCCAGCGCCATGGCCGTGGCCTTGGTGATGTCGAAGGGGAAGCGCACCAGGTTGCGGTTCAGCAGGGCCTGCACCTCCTCCTCCGGGAAGACCGGCAGGCCGTTGTGCTCGAGGCCGGCGCTGAGGAAGAAGGAGACCGCCTTGCCCAGCCACTGGTGCGAGGCCTGGTCCCGGGTGTCGACCACCGGCGGCAGGACCAGCGTCCCGGCCAGCGCCGGCACGGCCAGGGCCAGCAGTGGGAGCAGCGCAACGGCCCGCCTCATGGCCGCCCCGCGGAGAGGAGAGGCAGCAGCTCGCGCAGGAAATCGGCGCCGGCCGCGTCGGCGCGACCCGCCCCCTCCAGGCGCAGGGCGAAGGCGTAGCGCGGCCGCTCGTAGGGCAGGAAGCCGGCGATGACCGCGTCCAGCCCGGCGGCGCCGGCCACCGTGCCGGTCTTGGCGGCCAGGCGCGGCCGGATGCCCCGCAGCCGACGCAGGGTACCCTCCCCGTCCTCGACCACCGCCGCCATGGCCTGGCGCACCTTCAGGAAATCCAGGTCGTCGGCGAGCAGCCGCTGCGGCCTGGGCTCGTGGCGGTAGTAGCCGATGCCCAGGACGTTCTTGGCGTCGTCGATCAGGTAGGGAGGAAAATGCTCGCCGCCCTGGGCGAAGGCCGCCGCCAGCACCGCCGCATGCATCGTGGTCAGGGTGATCCCGTCCAGCCCCGAGGCCAGCCGGGCCAGGTGCAGGTCGTCGCCCGAAGGGTCGAAGCGCCCGGCGGCGAAGCGCAGGAAGCGGTCGCTCCAGCCCGGCCCGTTGAAAAAAAAGCGCCGCAGCATCTCGGCCAGCGCGTCCGCGCCGGCCGCGTGCGCCATGCGCGTGAAGGCGACGTTGCACGACCGGGCCAGGGCCTGGGCCGGGTCGCGCACCAGGCCGTGCTTCTCCAGGTCGTAGACGGTTCCCCTGCCGGCGGCGACGTTCCCCCGGCACTCCAGGGGAAAGACGTCGGCGCCCGAGCGCAGGTAGGCCAGCAGGGAGACGATCTTGACGACGGAGCCGGGGTTGAACGCCTCGCGGAAGGCGGCATCGCCGCCCCGCCCCGACCGCGGCCGGGAATAGGCGGCCACGACGGCGCTCTCGGGCAGCTCCAGCACGACCAGGCTGCCGAACCTCCCCTGGAACAGGCGGTCGACGCGGCGCTGCAGCCCGGCGTCGAGGGTCAGGCGGAAGCTTCGCGTGCCGGCGCGGAACTGCGCCGCGAACGGCGCGAAATCCATGCCCGGCACCAGCGGGCGGCTGGCGCCGCGCCGCACGTCGTAATAGGCGAGCGGCTCGTCGTTGCGATCGAACACGCAGTCGACCCGGCCGCCGCGCAGCGAGCGGTTGAATCCGGCGAGCAGGCCGACGGCCTTGGCGTTGGCCCGGCGATAGGGAGCGGAAAGGCCGGCCAGGTCGCGGTCGGCGCCGTCGGCGTCGAGCCGGGCCGAGAGGGCGAGGGCGTGGAACCAGCGCGCCTCGTCGCCGCCGCGGGGCAGGAGATAGCCCGCGTAGGCCTCCAGCCGGGAATACTCGCCGCGGTCGAGGAAGCGGGAGAGGAAGTCCCCGGAGCGCAGCGTGGTCGCGGCGCCGTCGGCGCGCAGCCGCCGGAAGCCCGCGCCGGCCTCCTCCAGGCGGCCGGCGCACAGGTCGTGCAGCGCCTGCAGCTCGCGGACATTGGCGCGCTGGAACATGAGGGAGGAGAAGCCCCGCAGCCGCTGCCCGGCCTCCTCCAGCCGCCCGGCCAGCAGCAGCTCCTCGGCGTCGGCGACGGCCGAGCCGGCCTTCAGGCGCTGGATGCCCAGGAAGGCGGCGCCGGCCAGCAGGGCCAGCAGCAGCAGCGCCAGTCGGCGCCGGCGCTGGCGCTTGCGCCGGTCCTGGAAGGAGAAGGTGACGTCCTTGTAGTCCAGCACCGCCGGCTCACCTCGCCGCCGGAAAAGGGGCTCGGCCGCGGCTCATGACTTCAGGTAGGCTTCCAGCTTGTCCAGCCCCTCGCGGATGTCCTGCATGGACGTGGCGTAGGAGATGCGCAGGTGACCGGGAGCGCCGAACGCCGAGCCCGGCACCAGGATGACGTTCAGCTTCTCGAGGATGTCCATGGCCAACTGGCCGTCGTCCTGCAGCTTCTTCCTGCCGATGTAATGGGAGAAATCGGCGAAAAAGTAGAAGGCGCCGTCGGGCAGGGAGTAGGGGATCTCGCCGATGGCGTCGACGCGGCGGGCGAAGTAATCGCGGCGCAGGCGGTACTCCTCCACCATGGCGCGCACCGTCTCCTGGTCGCCCGTCAGCGCCTCCACCGCCGCCTTCTGCGAGATCGAGCAGGGGTTGCTGGTGGAGTGCTCCTGGATGCGGGTCATGGCCGCGGCCAGCGGCTCCGGGGCGATGGTGTAGCCCAGGCGCCAGCCGGTCATGGCATAGCTCTTGGAGAGCGAGCAGACGACGGCGACGTGCTCGTTGGCCTCCGGCGCCAGGCCCAGCGGCGGCGGGTACTTCCCCTCGCCGTAGAGGATCTTGCGGTAGCAGTCGTCGACCACGACCAGCACGTTCTTCTTGTGGAAGAAGCCGATGAGCTCGGCCAGCTCGCCGGCCTTCATGACCATGCCGGTGGGATTGGACGGCGAGTTGACGATCACGGCCTTGGTGCGCTTCGTCCAGCGCGAGACGTAGGAGGCGGCGGTGAGCGCGAAGCGCGGCCGGCCCTGCAGGTGGTCGGCGAAGACCACCTTGCCGCCGCAGAAGCGCACCATCTCCGGGTAGGACACCCAGTAGGGCAGCGGCACGATCACCTCGTCGCCGGGGTCGATGAGCGCCTGCAGCAGGATGAACAGGCCGTACTTGCTGCCCGGCGAGACGACGATCTGCGAATCCTGCGCCTCGTACTCCTGCTCGGCCCGGTAGGCGGCGCGGATAGCCTTCTTCAGCTCGGCGATCCCCGAGGTGGGCGTGTACTTGGTGAAGTTGGCGCTAATGGCGGCGATGCCCGCTTCCTTGATGTTGTCGGGCGTGGGGAAATCGGGCTCGCCGGCGCCGAAGTCGAGGATGACCTTGCCCTGCGCCTGCAGCTGCTTCTTGATCTGCACCAGCTTCAGCGTGGGCGAGCTGGTCATCGTCTGGACGCGCTTGGAAAGTTCCATCATGGATTGCCTCCGAATAGCTTGGATTCGACCGTCTCGGCCAGGACGTGCAGGGCGAACAGGTGGGACTCCTGGATCGCCGGCGTCTCGTCGGAGTCGACGGCCACGACCACGTCGACGGTTAGGTCGCCCAGGGCGCGGTCGCTTCGGCCGCACAGGGCGATGGTCGCCAGCCCCAGCTCCCGCGCCTTGGCCAGCCCCAGCAGGACGTTGGCCGAGGCGCCGCTGGTGGTGAGGCCCAGGGCGACGTCCCCCGGCCGGCCGAAGGCCTCCACCTGGCGCGAGAAGACGAAGCGGTACTCCTCGTCGTTGGCGATGGAGGTCAGGCAGGCCACGTCGGCGCTCAGGGCCAGGGCCGGCAGCGCCGGGCGGCGGAAGCTGAACTTGTTGACCAGCTCGGCCGCGAAGTGCGACGACTGGGTCGCCGAGCCGCCGTTGCCGAAGGCCAGCACCTTGCCGCCGCGCCCCAGCGCCGCCTCCAGCAGGTCCGCGGCCCGGCGCAGCCGCTCGTCCTCGTTGAGGGCGGCCAGCAGCCGCGCGCGCTGGCGGACGCGTTCCGCGTCGATGAGAGTCATGCCGCTCCTCCTTCCTCGATGGTCCGCTGCACGTCGCGGGCGAAGGCGGACAGGTCGCTCTCGGCGACGGCGGACAGGTCGCGCAGCGGGAAGAACTCGATCTCCACTCGGCCGGCGGCGCAGGTGCGGCGGCCCGGCGGCAGCAGGCGCTCGGTGCCGCGGATGCGCACCGGCAGCACCGGCGCGCCGGCGCGGCGGGCGATGACGAAGCTTCCCTTCTTGAACTCGCCGGGGGCGCCGCCGCGGCGGCGCGTCCCCTCCGGGAACACCACGAACGGCGAGCGGGTGCGCGTGATGCGCTCGACCGCCTCCTCCAGCGCTTGCTGGCGGCGCGCCGTCGACGAACGGTCGACGAACACGAAGCCGGCGAGCTTCAGGATCCAGCCGACCAGCGGGATGCGCCGCGCCTCGGCCTTGATCAGCACCCGCGGGTTCACCGGCAGGACGTGGACGAGCAGCGGCCCGTCCAGGTTCGACAGGTGGTTGCTGACGATCACCGGCGGCCGCGACCAGTCGACGGCGTCCAGGCCGCGCAGCGCGACGCGCACGCCGAGGACCCCCAGGGTCGCGCCCACCACCAGCCGCCCGCAGGAGAAGATGAAGTCGCGGCGCTGGCCGATCCCGGAGACGGCCGCCACCGGCAGGAACACCAGCAGGATGAGCACGGCGGCCACGAGGAAAGCCAGGATGTTGCGGGTCAGGCGCATGGCCTCCCATGTATAGATTTTTTTTCGCGCTTTGTCAAGGCGACGATTGACAAATGAAAGCCGTTCTGCATATACTCTGGCCTTGATGAAACCCCCGATGACCATCTATCCCGGTTCCTTAAATCTAAGCGCCAAGGAGAAATAAAATGTCCATGATCAAGGAGCTCATCGAGAAGGTCAAAGCCAAGAACCCGGGCGAAGCGGAATTCCACCAGGCCGTCAAGGAAGTCCTGGAGACACTGGAGCCCACCGTCAAGAAGCACCCGGAGTTCGTCAAGGCCAAGATCTACGAGCGCATCGTCGAGCCCGACCGCGCCATCCTCTTCCGCGTCCCCTGGGTGGACGACAAGGGCGAGGTGCAGGTGAACAAGGGCTTCCGCGTGCAGTTCAACAACGCCATCGGCCCCTACAAGGGCGGGCTGCGCTTCCACCCGTCGGTCAACCTGGGCATCATCAAGTTCCTGGGCTTCGAACAGATCTTCAAGAACTCGCTGACCACCCTGCCCATGGGCGGCGGCAAGGGCGGCTCGGACTTCGACCCCAAGGGCAAGTCGGACATGGAAGTGATGCGCTTCTGCCAGGCCTTCATGCGCGAGCTGTTCCGCCACATCGGCGCCGACGTCGACGTGCCGGCCGGCGACATCGGCGTGGGCGGCCGCGAGATCGGCTTCCTGTACGGCTACTACAAGAAGATCCGCAACGAGCACACCGGCGTGCTCACCGGCCGCGCCCTGGAGTGGGGCGGCTCGCTGATCCGCCCCGAGGCCACCGGCTACGGCTCGGTCTACTTCGCCGCCGAGATGCTGGCCACCCGCGGCAAGGACTTCAAGGGCCTGCGCTGCGCCGTGTCCGGCTCGGGCAACGTCGCCCAGTACACCACCCAGAAGATCACCCAGCTGGGCGGCAAGGTCATCACCCTGTCCGACTCCAACGGCACCATCGTGGACGAGGAAGGGATCGACGCCAAGAAGCTGGCCGAGGTCATCAACCTGAAGGAGGTCCAGCGCGCCCGCATCAAGGACTACCTGGGCAAGTACCCCAAGGCCAAGTACCACGAGGGCAAGAGCGTCTGGGACGTGATCGCCGACGGCCTGAAGATCGACTGCGCCTTCCCCTCCGCCACCCAGAACGAAATCCACGAGGAGCACGCCAAGGCCATGGCCAAGAACGGCTGCTTCTGCGTCTCGGAGGGGGCCAACATGCCCTCCAACCTGGCCGCCATCAAGGTCTACCAGGAGAGCAACATGCTCTACGGCCCGGCCAAGGCGGCCAACGCCGGCGGCGTGGCCACCTCGGGCCTGGAGATGTCCCAGCAGAGCATGCGCCTCTACTGGAGCCGCGAGGAGGTCGACCAGAAGCTGCACGGCATCATGAAGAGCATCCACAAGCAGTGCCTGGACGCCGCCGAGAAGTACGGCACCAAGGGCGACTACCTGACCGGCGCCAACATCGCCGGCTTCGTCAAGGTCGCCAAGGCCATGCTGGCCTACGGGATCGTCTGAGACCTTTCTTTCGAGCACGCGACGAGGGGGCCGGCGACGGCCCCCTCGTTTTTCCATCGGGGATCCCCCGTCTTGCAATCCCATATTAATTGATATATAAAGCGGGAAAGGAGTTGCCCATGAGCGAGAAGCAAGACATGTTCAAGGACCTCCCGGAGAAGCCCCCGTTCTACAAGACCGCCAAGTTCTGGACCGCGGCGCTGCTGGTCGCGGTCGGCGTCGCCCTGGTCCTGCTGTTCTACCGGACCGTCATCCAGGACACGATGACCGACAAGGAAGTGGCCGAGTCCATCCAGATCGTATGGCACGATTCCATCTGGGTCGACAAGAAGGTCCGCCCCGACGAGGCGACCATCGTCCCCTCCTTCACGTTCAAGATCAAGAACACCGGCCAGCGCCCCCTGCAGTACGTCGGCTTCAACTGCATCTTCATCTTCGAGGAGAGCGGCGAAAACCTCACCGACGGCTACGTCGAGGCGGTGAAGAAGCCCCTGGCCCCCGGAACGGTCAGCGACGAGATCTTCGTCAGGGGCTTCTACGGCTACCGCGCCACCTCCAAGGCGGCCTTCATCAAGAACATCGCCAACTGGAAGCCCGTCAAGGTGAAGGTCTACGCCAAGAGCAAGAACTCGGGCCAGGTGCTGCTGGGCACGTTCCCCATCCAGAAGAAGATCGAGGGCGTCAAGATCGTAACCGAAGGCCAGGAGCAGGGCGGCTGACGCCCGCCGTCGGGCCACAGCGGCCTCGATGAAGACGCTATCCCGGAGATTCATCCTCATCCTGGCGATCCTGTTCGTCGCCATCGCGGCCGTCCAATATTGGCGCCAGCGCACGGCCGACGGTCGGCGCCGGCAGCTGGAGTGGGAAAAGGCCTCGCGCCTGGTCTCACAGTCGGAGCTGCGCCGGGAGAACGACCTGTGGGCCGCCGCGAAGCTCTCCGTCTCCCGCACGGCGCACCTCTTCCGCGAGGTGCTCAGCGCGGCTCCCAGCGAGGCGGAGGCGGGCGCCGCGGCCGCGCCGCCGGCGGAGCCGCTGCGCCAGAGCGTGGGCGAGGGCGACTCCGGCATGGGCTTCATGGTCCCCGGGGCGACGACGCTGCCCTCCCAGGCCCAGGCCCTGGCCGCCGCGCTGCCCCGGCTGCTGGGCTACCGGGATTCCCTGGGCGCGGCGGTCACCAGCCTCTTCTTCATCTCCAAGGACGGCTGGCTCGCCGTCCTTCCCGCGCGCAAGGCCATGGCCCTGCACGCCGGCCACCGCTTCGCCGCCGATCCCCTGCTGGTGAACGCCATGCCGGCGAACGACCCGGCCCGCGAGCCCCGCTTCACGCCGCCGCGGTTCGAGGAATCACTGGGCCGCTGGGTGGTCAGCGTATCCGTGCCGGTCCTGCTGGAGGGCGGCTTCCAGGGGGTCGCCGGCCACGACCTGGCCCTGGAGCCCATCCTGGCCAGGCTGGGGAGCGAGGCCGGGCCGGAGGATTTCAGCCGCTTCGTCATGGACGATGACTTCGGCGTCGTTCTCCACCGTGACCTGGCCCCCCTGCTCGCCCGCCCGGGATTCAATCCCGGCCCCGGCTTCGATCTCGCCTCCGGGGTCGAGGACATGGGCGACAGCCAGGCCATCGCCGCCATCCGCCGCCAGCGCGCCTTTCCCGCCGAGAGCCGCCTGCGGCTGGACGGCCGCCCGGCGCTGCTGCTCACCGCCCGCCAGCCCGCTACCGGCTGGCGCATCGTGCACGTGCTGCGGCAGCCGGCGGCCTCCGCCGCGGGCCTGGCGCCGCTGCTCGACGCCCTGCCGCTGCTGGCCGGCCTGGCGCTGCTCTTCGTCCTCCTGCACGTGACGCTGGTCGAGCCGCTGGCCCGGCTGGACAGGGGACTGCTGCGCCCGGGCCCGGCCGACGCCGCCGCCGGGGCGGCCCGGCGGCCGCCGGCCGCGTCGCGCCTCTTCCCCGAGGTCGGCCGCATCCAGGCCGACATGGCCGGGCTCATCTCCCGGCTGCAGGCCCAGGTCGGCGAGGGGCGGGAGGCGCGGGCTACGCTCGAGGCGCTGCTCCGGGCCTCGCCGTCCATGATCGTCTCCTTCGACACGCGGCTGCGGCCGCAGGCCGCCAACGACTACGCCATGCGCCGCATCCCGCTCGCCCACGAGGACATGGACCGGCAGCGCGTCAGCCGCTTCTTCGCGCGCTCCTTCCTGCGCGAGGTGACCGCCGAGCTGCGCCAGCAGGACCAGGTCTCCGGCCGCGAGACCACGATGACGCTGCCCAGCGGCGAGAAGATCGACGTCTCGCTCTCCCTGGCCCGGCAGCGCGACCCGCGCGGGCAGGTCCGCGGCTACCTCGCCGTCATCCACGACATCAGCAAGCGCCGCAAGGCCGAGCTCGACCTGAAGAACCAGATCCTGTTCTCGCGCCAGATCTTCCAGTCGATCCCGGAGATGATCATCATCGTCGACCGCCGCCTGCGCGTCACCTTCATCAACCGCCGGGCGCGCGACCTGATCCAGGCCGGCGCCGCCGTCATCGGCCAGAACTTCAGCGTCATCCTGGCCAAGAGCTCGCTGGAGAGCGGCTTCGACGAGCTGGTGCGCGGCGTGCTGGAAGGCGGCCGCCCCGTGCACCGCATCAACACCCTCAATCCCATCCTGGAGGAGGAGAACTACGTCGACCTGATCGTCGAGCCGCTGCGCAGCGGCGACATCATCATCGGCGGCATCATCATGCTGCGCGACATCTCGGAGTGGCGCAGCCTGACCGGGCAGCTGCGCTCGCTGCAGGGCTTCATGCAGAAGCTGATCAACGCCAGCCCCTACGCGGTGATCTCCCTCAACGAGCACGGCCTGATCACCACCTGGAACACGGCGGCCGAGCGCATCCTGGGCATCGCCTTCGCCAACGCCTTCGGCAAGAACCTCTACGACCTGCTGCCCCTGTTCGACAAGTACAGGGACGCCATCAACGAAGTGATGATCCTGAAGAAGACCGTCTTCCTCAATGACGAGCAGGTCTTCATCGGCGAAGAGGACTTCAAGGTGGCCAATTTCACCTTCTACCCGGTCACCGCCGAGCAGAGCGGCGTGGTCATCCACATGGAGGACGTCTCGGCGCTGAAGAAGCTGGAATCGTCGCTGATCCACGCCCAGAAGATGGAATCGCTGGGGCTGCTGACCAGCCACATCATCCACGACTTCAACAACCTGCTGAGCGGCATCATGGGCTACGCCTCGCTGCTGGAGAAGAAGATCGCCGACAACCCCAAGGTGCAGAAGTACGTCTCCACCATCATCACCTCCAGCGAGCGCGCCTCGACGCTGATCAACCAGCTGCTGAACTTCTCGCGCAAGAAGATGGCCGAGAAGGAGGTCCTCAACATCAACGACCTGATCAAGGAGGCGCTCGACTTCCTGGCCATGAACCTCAAGTCGATCAACCTGGACATCCAGCTGTACCAGAGCCAGATCCTCCTCCAGGCCGACAAGACCAAGATCTCGCAGATCCTGATCAACCTGATCGTCAACGCCCGGGACGCCCTGGAGGGCGTCGAGCGCCCCATCATCCGCCTGCGCACCGACCGCGTCGAGGTCAGCGGCCAGAGCGACCTGCTCGACGGGCCGTACGCCCTGGTGGAGATCAGCGACAACGGCGGCGGCATCACCCCCGAGAACCAGAAGAAGATCTTCGAGCCCTTCTTCACCACCAAGGGCCAGGGGCGCGGCACCGGGCTGGGCCTGGCCATCGTCCGCGAGATCATCCACGACTACAACGGCCGCATCCAGCTGAGCTCGCAGGTCGGCCGCGGCACCACCTTCTCCATCCTGCTGCCGGTCTTCGAGCAGCCGCTGGCGGCGCCGGCGCCGCGCGAGGAGGAGCCGCCCGGGCAGCCGCTGGAGGGGCTGGTGCTGCTCATCGACGACGAGGAGGTGGTGCGCGAGATCGGCGCCGACATGCTCAAGACCCTGGGGCTGAAGTGCCTGACCGCCGTCAACGGCGCCGAGGGCATCGAGATGTTCAAGAGGAACCCCGACGTCGTCATGGTCATCCTCGACGTCGAGATGCCCGGCATCTCGGGGGAGAAGGTGTTCCACGTCCTGCGCGAGCTGCGGCCGGACGTCCGCATCCTGATCGCCAGCGGCTACGGCAAGGACTACCTCGAGAGCGAGGTGTTCAAGTCCAAGATCTCCCATTTCATGCCCAAGCCGTTCAAGACCGAGCAGCTCTCCTACCAGGTCACGCGGCTGCTGCGGGGCGGCGATGCTTGAGGACCTGTTCGTCCGCGTCGAGGGCGAGCGCCTGGCCGAGGAGGCGGCGGCCATCGCCGCCGTCGGCGCCGGCCCGGAGGTCTATTTCGCGGCCGAGCCCCTGCGCCGCCTGACGGGCCGGAGCATCGCCGGCCTGCGCCGCCTCCTGGCCGGCTTCCCCGCCCACACGCTGCACGCCCCCTTCATGGACGTCTGGTCCGGCGCCGCCGATCCGGCCGTGCGCGCCCTGAGCCTGGAGACCATGCGCCGGGCGCTGGGCCTCGCCGCCGACCTGGGCAGCCGCCTGGCGGTCATGCATTACAATTACGACCCCATCTATTACCGCCAGGGGTTCGCCGGCTGGCTGGAGCGGGCCGCCGAGTTCTACGCCGCCCTGCTCGAGGAGCGCGACGGGCCGCTGGTCGCCCTGGAGAACATCGCCGATCCCACGCCCTACGTGGCGCTGCGGCTCCTGGAGCGGGTTTCAAGGCCGCGCCTGGTGCACTGCTTCGACTTCGGGCATCACCACGTGTTCGGCCGCATCCCCTTCGACGAGTGGCTCTTCTACCTGCGCCCGCGCGGCCATGTCCATTTCCACCTGCACGACAACCACGGCGGCCGCGACGACCACCTGGCGCTGGGAGCGGGATCCATCGACTGGGCCGCGGCCCGGGCGGCCATCGCGTCCCTCGCCTGCCCGTTCACGATCGCCCTGGAGCCGAAGTCGGCCGCGACGCGGGACGCCTCCCTCGCCTATTACCGGGCGCATTTCCTGGGCCGCCGGGCGCCGCGCCCGCGGCGGCGGGCCTAGGCCGGGGCGGCGATCAGGCGTCCGCGCTCCAGCACGGCCTCGTTGTCGGCCAGCTCGCGGATATGGCGCCGATGATGGCTGATGAAGAGGGCGCCAAGGCGCCGGCGGCGGCAGGCCGCCTTCAGCAGCCGCACCAGGCGCAGCGCCGTCAGGTCGTCCAGCGCCGAGAAAGGCTCGTCCAACACCAAAAACCCGGGGCGCAGGACAAGGGCCCGCGCCAGCGCCACGCGCTGGAGCTCGCCGCCCGAGAGCTCGGCGGGGCGGCGCCCCAGCAGGGCGGGCGGCAGCTCCATCTCCTCCATGACCGCCAGGGTCTCGCCTCCGTCATGCGCGAGCCGCTGGGCGCGGAGCGGCTCGGCGATGACCCGGGCCACGCTGAAGAGGGGATCGCAGGCCAGCAGCGGGTTCTGGAACACCATCTGGTTGTCGCGGCGGAACTGGCGTTGCGGCGCCTCCTCCAGCGGCCGCCCGCGGTAGCGGACGCTGCCGTTGTCGGCGCGGATGAAGCCCATGACGATGCGCGCCAGGGTCGATTTCCCGGCGCCCGAGCGGCCCGTCAACGCCGTGACCCTGCCCTCAGGGAGGTCCAGGTCGATCCCCGCCAGGGCCGCCACCCCGCCGTTGCCCCGGCCGGGATAGGACTTGGCGATCCCGCGCAGGGCGAAGCGGGCGGCGTTCACCGCTCCTCCAGGTAGCGGGCGATCTCCCGCACGTAGGGATGGCGCCCGGACGCCAGGACATCGGCGGGGTCCCCGCTGGCCGCCACCCGCCCGCGAGCGAGGACGCACAGCCGGTCGGCGACGCGGCCGACGAAGCCCAGGTGGTGGGAGACCAGCAGCACGGTGAGGCCGCCCCGGCGCTGCTCCGCGCGCAGGGCGTCGGCGAGGTCATCGTGGGCGCCGGCGTCGATCTCGGAGAACGGCTCGTCCAGCAGCAGCACGCCGGCGCCGCGGGCCAGCGCCAGCGCCAGCAGGCAGCGCTGGCATTCGCCGCCGCTCAGCTCGTGGGGGTAGGAGCGCCGCGCGCGCGCCGGGTCGGCGAGCTGCAGCCGGCCGAGTAGCGCCTCGATCTCGCCTGGGCGCAGGCCGCTCTCCTCGCCGACCTGGACGCCGACGGTCAGGACGGGATTGAGGCTGGCGGCGGCGTTCTGCGGCGAATAGAAGACCTCGCGGCCGCGCACCCCTTCCCAGGCGCCGCCGTCCATCTCCCGGCCGCGATAGTAGATCCGGCCGCCGGCGCGCAGCCCCGCGGGCAGGAGGCCGGCGAGGGAGCGGGCCAACAGCGTCTTGCCGGCGCCGCTCTCCCCCAGCAGGACCGTGATGCGGCCGGCGGCAAGGTCGAAGTCGACGCCGTCGAGCAGCGTCCGCCCCGTGGCGGCGTCGGCGACGCGCAGTCCCCGCGTTCGCAGCATCCCGGCCCGCACCGCGTCAAGCCGTTCCCGTCACTCCGGCATGGCGGCGATGGCCTCGATCTCGACCTCGGCGCCCAGGGGCAGGTCCTTCACGGCGAAGGCGGCGCGCGCCGGAAAGGGCGGCGGGACGAACTCGGCGTAGATCTCGTTGACCGTCTTGAAGTGCGCCATGTCCTTCAGCAGAACGGTGGCCTTGAGGACACGGCGGAAGTTGATGCCGGCGGCGGCGAGCACCGCCTCCAGGTTCCTGAACACCTGGCGCGCCTGCGCCTCGATCCCGCCCTCGACCAGCTTGCCGCTGGCCGGGTCGATGCCCACCTGGCCGGAGAGGAAGAGGAGATTGCCCCAGCGCACGGCCTGGGAATAGGGGCCCAGCGCCTTCGGCGCCTGATCGGACTGTACGGCGTGCTTTTCCATTCGACCTCCTTTTCGTTGCGGGCTCAGCGGGAGAAGCCGGCCGCCGGCCGGCGGGCGGCCGGGGAGAGCCTCACCAGCAGGAACCCCAGGATGAAACCGCCGACATGGGCCAGCCAGGCGATACCCGAGCCGCCGCCGGCGGACAGGAACTGGAACAGGAACCAGACCCCCAGGAACACCGCCGCCGGCACGTCGACGGTGGTGACGAAGACGAACAGGAAGAGGAGTGTGCGCACCCGCGCCTGGGGAAAGAGGGCCAGATAGGCGCCCATCACCCCGGAGACGGCGCCGCTGGCGCCGATGACCGGCACCAGGCTGCCGGGGTTGAACAGGACGTGGGCCAGGCTGGCGCCGACGCCGCAGGCGAGGTAGAAGAGGACGAAGCGCACCCGGCCCAGCCGGTCCTCGATGTTGTTGCCGAAGATCCACAGGAACAGCATGTTGCCCAGCAGGTGCATCCAGGACCCGTGCATGAACAGGGAATAGAGCAGGCTGAGAGGCGGCGGCGTGCGGCGCTGGAAGGAGACGAGGGAGCCCTCCTCGTCGCGGCCGACCGGGATCTCCAGGCTGCGGCCGCGCACCAGCTCGGCCGGCACCAGCCCATCGCGGACCAGGTGGTACTCCAGGCCGGAGGGCCAGGGAAGCGGCCGCATGCCGGCGCCGCGCAGCGGCTCGTCGAGATACTCGCGCGAGAGGTAGCCCTGGTAGACGAAGACCGCGGCATTGAGGGCGATGATCAGCGCGACCATCACCGCGAAGCGCCGGGTCGGGTTGTAGTCCTTCAGCGGGATGAACATGGCCCCTCGTCCCCTCCTGGCTGGCGAGTGGACATTCTAGCAAGGGGACGGACTGAAGTAAAGAAATGAATCAGAAGTATTGGTGTTAGTGTTAGGAAAGCCTAGTTTCTGGATATGGGCGAACAAAAATGACTGATGCAATTGTTTCGTTCACTGTTTTGCTGTTACTAACACTAACACTATCACGATCACTCGATTTTTGCGTTCCGATTGACTGCCGCCGCTGGCGGGATTACGATGGGACGGAACAGCGTCCCGGGACCGCCGACCCCGGAACTCGCCCCTCAGGGGAAGGGAGGAAGCATGCCCAAGAAGAGCCTCATGATCGCCGTCGCCGTGGCGGCGGCCCTGCTGCTGCAGGGCTGCGCCGAGCTGGGCGAGATCGCCCGCGCACTGACCAGCCTGAAGCGCCTGCAGTTCCGCCTGGACGGCGTCAGCGACTTCACCCTGGCCGGGGTCGCCGTCGGCCCCAAGTCGCGAGCAGGCGACTTCTCCATCGAGGACGGGGTGCGCCTGCTGGCCGCCTTCAAGGAAAGGCGCCTGCCGGCCCGCTTTCTGCTCAACGTCGAGGCGCGCAATCCCAACGACGGCACGGAGGGGACCGCGCGCACCGTCTCCACCCTCACCCGCTTCGACTGGCGCTTGCTCATCGACGGCAGGCCCACCGTCAGCGGCGGCATCGACCGCGCCATCGAGATCCCGGGCAGCGGCCAGGCGACCGTCCTGCCCCTGCGCATGGAGCTCGACCTGTACGAGTTCTTCGGACAGGGCGGCTACCGGGACCTGATCGAGCTGGCGCTGGCCCTGGGAGGGAAAAACGGCGACATCCGGCGCGTGGCCCTCGAGGCCAGGCCCAGCGTGTCGACGCCGCTGGGAGACATCGCCTGGCCCGAGCCCATCACCATCGTCAGCCACGAGTTCCGGTAGCAACCCAACGAGCGAACAGCATAGCGATCGTGATAGTGGCGGTGGGTGTAAAGCCAATTCCCTGAACGATAACGAATTAGTAAAAGAACGACATCCGCATATTCTCAGATCGTTCCATTGCGATTCCTACCACTATCACTACCACTATCACTTGTCTTGAAAGCCCGCCATTCGGTCGTATATCCCTCACCGCGCGCGCATGCATGGCTCCGCCTCCCCGCTGGCACGGCCATCGGTCAATGGACATGTCAGCGGCGATCACGATCCGCCGCGGCTCAGTTGGGAAAGGTGCGCACGTGCAGCTTGGCGCTG
>DAHVOV010000182.1 GCA_027318645.1 Candidatus Aminicenantota bacterium | reverse complement strand
CTCGGCCTGCGCCGTGCGCAGGTCCTGCAGCTGGTTGCGCAGGTCGAGGACCTGCTGGCTCAGCCCGGCGTCGCGCGGCCGCAGCTGCAGCACCAGCACGGCCAGCAGCAGGGCGACGGCGACGGCCAGCAGGATGACCAGCAGCAGCGTATCCATGAGTGTCTTCCTCCCTTCGCGGCTACGATAGCAGAGACCATGAGGGAATGCAAATCGAGGCGAGTCTCAGTGACGAGTGACAAGTGACGAGTAGCGGCATAGGCAGCAATTGGTTGACGGTTGACGGTATACGATAAACGGTAAAAGCAAATGAAAGGCCCGGTTCACGGTTACGGCTTTTCCGTAAACCGTACACCGTAAACCGTATGCCGTACGCCGATTTGTCCTTATTGCTGTTCCTCGTCACTTGTCACTTGTCACTCGTCACTGAGTTGACTTCGCCGCCCCAGCTTCCTATACTGAGCGTGATCTCC
This sequence comes from Candidatus Aminicenantota bacterium, assembly GCA_027318645.1. Taxonomy (GTDB): domain Bacteria; phylum Acidobacteriota; class Aminicenantia; order UBA2199; family UBA2199; genus UBA2199. Next base: position 3,428 of record DAHVOV010000182.1, on the reverse strand, counting down.
GGGAGGCAGAAAAATGAGCGACAAGGCGAAACTTTCCGCCGGGACCGTCCTGCTGGGCGGCATACTGATCCTGTCCGGCGCGCTGGTGCTGCTGGACAACATGGACATCCTGTCCCTGCGCTTCGACATCGGCGACTGGTGGCCGCTCATCCTGATCGTCCTCGGCGTGGTGCACATCGTCGACAGCCGCCGGCTGTTCGACTTTTCCGGGCTCTTCCTAATCCTGCTCGGCGGCGTCTTCCTGGCGGCCGAGCTGGACGCCATCCGTTGGGACGACGTGTGGCTGTACTGGCCGGCGGTGCTGATCCTGCTCGGCGTCTCGCTGCTCTTCCGCCACGTGCCGCTGTTCCCCGCCGCCCGGCCGGCGCCGGCCTCCCCCGGCGTCGCCTGCGGCGATCCCTGCCTGCGCGTGCACAACATCCTGGCCGGCGGCGACCGCCGCGTGACCAGCCAGGAGTTCAAGGGCGGCGACGTCGCCAACGTCCTGGGCGGCGTCGAGATCGACCTGCTCGAGGCCAGGCTGGCGCCGGGCGACTGGCTGCTCACCGTCTCCTCGGTGCTGGGCGGCGTCGACATCCGCGTGCCCCGCGACTGGCGCATCGAGGTCCAGCCCACCACCATGCTGGGCGGCGTGGACGACCACACGCGGCAGAATCCCGACGCGGCCGGCGGCAAGCTGGTCATCCGCGCCTCGGCATTGCTCGGCGGGGTGGAGATCAAGAACTGAAGACGATCACTCGTGACAAGTGACGAGTGACAAGTGACGAGCAACCGCCAGGAAGCTCACTCACTCCGAGTTTTTTAAGCGAAGCCGAAATCAATCCTCTGACTTGCCAGCCGGAGGCAAGGGCCCCAGGCTCGATCGGCGAAGAAAATCTCGATTCAGTTGAACGCCTTGAGCAGGGCGAGAACGACGGCGGACAGGATCGCGATCCAGAAAAGGACGAACAGGGAGGCGAACAGCCAGTTCTTCCTGAGGGAGACGGGCTCGCGGGCGGCCCGCTCGCGGGCCGCGGCCATGACCTCGGCCGGGATCAGGCGCAGCGCCAGGGCGATCAGCGCCGGCAGGATGAGAAGGTCGTCGAGGTAGCCGATGACGGGGATGAAGTCGGGGATGAGGTCGATGGGGCTGAGGGCGTATCCCAGCGCGAACAGGATGACCCCCTTGGCCGTCCAGGGCACGCGGGAGTCCTGGGCGGCGTAGTACAGCGCCGTGACCTCAGACTTCAGCCGCTTCGCCCTGGCCTTCAGTTTTTCCATGCGCCGCCATTATAACAGATATTGGCACAGGGCAGACCGTTTGCGGCAGAGACCAGGCTCAGGGAAGATAGAGGGAAGCGAGAGGGAAGAATGAGGGAAGAGAGAGTGGGAAAAGCCCTGTCAGCACCTCTTTCCCACTCTGCCTTCTCTCTGCCTTTCCCTCTCTCTTCCCTCGCTCTTCCCTTGAGTTCAAGAACCGTTCGCCGTCCGCGGAGTGCCTTCCCTCGTCACTCGTCACTTGTCACTCGTCACTGTTGCTCTGCTATTTTTTGGCCAGGTCAATGACCTGCTGCATCACCCTCATGACGTTGCCGCCCCAGATCTTGGCGATCTGCTCCTCGGTGTAGCCGCGGCGCGCCAGCTCGAGGGTGATGTTCTTCAGCTCGGTGACGTCGCGGCAGTCGGCCAGGCCGCCGCCGCCGTCGAAGTCGGTGCCGATGCCCACGTGGTCGATGCCGATGAGCCTGACGATGTGGTCGATGTGGTCGACGGCGTCCTTGACATAGACCGGGGGCTGGGGATAGCGGGCCTCCAGGGCGTCGTGCTCCGCCTCCACCTTGGCGCGCTCGGAGGGGTCCTTGATGCCGCCCCAGCCGCCGTAGGTCTCCTGGATGCGGCGGTAGAAGTCCTCGAAGGCCTTGTCGCGCGCGGGATCGGCGGGCGGCTGCTTGACGTAGTCGGTCAGGATGCAGAGCTGGATGACCCCGCCGTTCCTCTTCAGCGCCAGCAGCATCTCGTCGGTCAGGTTGCGCGGGCTGTCGGACAGGGCGCGGGCGCAGGAGTGCGAGGCGATGACCGGCGCCCGGGTCAGGGCCAGCACGTCGAAGAAGGAGCGGTCGGAGATGTGCGAGACGTCGACCATGACGCCCAGGTCGTTGAGCCGCCGCACCACCTGCCGGCCCCAGTCGCTCAGGCCGCGGTCCTGGGGGTCGCGACGGTCGGTCGAGGAGTCGCAGATGTCGTTGTCGGCGGTGTGGGCCAGGGTGACGTAGCGCACGCCGCGGCGAACGAAGGCGTCGATCAGCTCCGGGTCGCGGCCCAGCGGGTAGCCGTTCTCCATGCCGATGAAGATGGCGCGCTTGCCCTCCTTCTCCAGGCGGCGGGCGTCTTGCGGCGTCAGGGCCAGGCCGCACAGCTCCGGGTATTTCTTATACATGGCGTCCATGCCGTCCAGGATGGCCAGGGCCTTCTCCCGGGCGTCGGCGTAGCCCTCGGGCGTGCGCGGGCCCTGGCCGACGAAGACGGCGAAGAACGAGGCGTCGAGCCCGCCCTCCTTCATGCGCGGCAGGTCCTGGCAGCCGCTGCCGCGCTCGCCGGTCTTGTGGTACTGGCCGATATCCCAGCCCGGCTCCAGGAGCTTGAAGGGCGTGTCGCAGTGGGTGTCGACGGTCAGGGCGCGCTCATGCCAGAGCAGGGCCCTAGCCGCGAGCCCGGGGTCTTCGGCGGCGGCGACGGCGGCGGAAAGGACGAACAGGGCAAGGAAGGCGACGGCCAGGGAGTTTCGTTTCATGGGCACCTCGGAGGACCATTATACTGCAAATCGGCGCCAAAGGTTTGCCTTCGGTATGGGGGGGCGCTTTTGCGCGGAAAATGCCGCTGCGCACCGTTGCCCAAAATATATCGCTTTTTAAACAAACGGCATGCACGGCAAAGGGTTTTGGTGATGGCCAAAATGGTTTTTAGGGCAAGGCTGGCTGCTCGTAAGACTAAAATTCCAAGTACCAAGCACCAAATCCCAAGTAAATTCCAAGTTCCAAAATCCAATGTCCAAAACAAAAGCCATTTCAATCATCTTTTCCTCGTTTTGGTCATTTGGTCATTGGCATTTGGAGCTTATTTGGGATTTGGTGCTTGGAAATTGGTGCTTTAGTCTTATCAGGTCGCTCGCTTAAAAAGTCATCCCCTGCACAAATCAATAAGATATTCCTATAATTATTTTGGACAGATCTGGGCGCTGTGCTATAATTTTTGCCATGCTGGACACCCATTTTGTCAGGAACAACCTGGAGCTGGTCAAGAAGAAGGTCGAGGCCAAGGGCGTTCCCTTCGCCGACGACCGCTTCGTCGCCATGGACCTGCGCCGCCGCCGCGTCCTGGCCGCCAGCGAGGAGCTGAAGAGCCGGAAGAACAAGCTGGCCAAGGAGACCGGCTACCTCAAGCGCAGCGGC
>DAHVOV010000152.1 GCA_027318645.1 Candidatus Aminicenantota bacterium | reverse complement strand
GATCCGCTTGGGCGCTCCCATCGTTTTCCTCGGCATGCGGAATAACGCATCGCGCCGGGCGGCGCTCATTTCCCCCGCCGCGGCGAGGCGACGCGGAACAGCAGCCAGGACTTGCCGGCGATTGTCCGGCTCTTGGCCAGCCGCAGCGCGATCTCGCCCTTGACCCCGGCGAACATGGCCAGGCGCGCGGCGCTCACGATGCACGGGTGGACGAGCAGGCTGATCTCGTCCACCAGCCCGGCGTCGATCAGGATGCCGTTCAGCGTCGGGCCGCTGTCGCTCATCATGACGCGGGCGCGGTACTCCCGCGCCAGCACCGCGAAGGCGTGGGCGTAGTCGATCGGCCCGTTGCCCATGTAGTGCCAGTCGTATTCGCGCTCGGTCAGGTAGCGCAGGTAGCCCTTCGGGGTCGAGCTCGTGGTGAGGACGGCGACGTCGCGGCAAAAGCCCGAATGGCGCAGGACGTGGAGCTTGCCCTTCAGCTTCCCCTCTGAGTCGGGGATGACCCACAGCGGCAGCCTCGCGCTGGCCTTGGGCTTGCGCAGGTCCTTCTCCTGCTCGCTCGGGAGCTTCTTGTGGAACATCTTCAGCCCCTCGAGCGCCGTGTTCGAGCCGACCAGGTGGATGCCGGCGCGGAAGCCGCGGGCGATGCGGTAATGGGCCGCCATGTCGACGGCGAACCCCAGCAGCGAGCCGTCCAGGCTGATCGAGTTGTGCACGATGACCTTCATGCTCCACCTTCCCGGCGATCTCTGGGCATCATAGCACGTTCCCCGGCGCCGGCCAATCGCGGCCGGGGCCGCGCTCAGACGAATTCGCCCCTGGCGACGGTGATGCTGCGGCCGCCGACGGAGACCGCGACCCGTCCCTCCTTCTCCTCCGCCTTCAGCAGCAGCCGCGAGGGCCGCCCGATCTCGTGCCCCTGGCCGCTGCGCAGGTCGATCGCGGCGCTGCCGAAGAAGCGGTGCTTCGCCAGCCAGGCGGCCAGGCAGCCGTTGCCGCTGCCGGTGGCCGGGTCCTCGGGCACGCCGAACCAGTCGACGAAGACGCGCACGCTGAGGTCGTCGCCCTTTTCGCGCCCCTGCGGGCAGAAGACCAGGATCCCCTTGGCCCGCGTGGCGCGGACCAGGGAAAAGTAACGGTCGCGGTCGACCTTGGCCGCCTTCAGCGCGTCCAGGCCGCGGAGCGGCACGATGAAGAACGGAAGACCGGTGGAGACCTCCTCGACGGGGAAGCGCCGGTCGAAGCTCTCCTCGCTCAGGCCCAGCACGGCGGCCAGGGAGGCGGCGGGGTGCGTCGGGCCGAACTCGGGCTCGTTCTGCCTCATCCAGCCGATGCCGCCGGATTCGAGCGCCACCGGGATGGGGCCGGCCTTCAGGTTGAGCGTGACGCCTTGCGCCTTGCCCTTCAGGATCTCCTCGCGGATGACGTGGGCCGTGCCCAGCGTCGGATGGCCGGCGAACGGCACCTCCTCGCCCGGGGTGAAGATGCGCGCGTCCCAGCCGCCGGCGCGCGGCCGGTCGCCCAGGATGAACGTGGTCTCGGAGAAATGGGTCTCGCGGGCGATGGCCTGCATCTCGTCGCCGCTCAATCCCCCGGCGTCGCGGAACACCGCCAGCTGGTTGCCGGCGTATTTTTTCTCGGCGAACACGTCGACGATGGTGAAGGGTATTTTTTTCATTTCGCTCCTCCTTGGCGCCGCTGCGGTCCTGATCCTCTGCGCGGGCTCGCGTCAGCCTGCGAAAGCCGGCTTCGCGGGCCGTCGCTCGCCGCCGGCGCGCTTTCCCCTGAAAAAACGAATCGCAGCCCCAGCGCCAGGCTTTCCCGCGGGTTGTGCCCCTCTCCCGGCAGGACATCCAGGCGCCGGCGCAGACCGTCGGGCAGGAAGGGGTCTATTCTCCGGAAAAAGGGGATCGCGTAGTTCGTCACCAGCGGGGCATCCCTTTCGCCCAGGACAATGAAGAGGCTGCGGACGCGGGACAGGGCGCCGACGCGGCGTTGAAAAGCGGCGTTCAGCCCCTTGGGCCAGACGCCGACCGCCGGGCTGACGGCGATGTAGTCGCTGAAGGCCTGGCGGCCCCGGGCCAGGGTGTCCAGGACGAACAGTCCCCCGTACGATTCGCCGTACAGGATGCGCCTGTTCGCGATCCGCCAGCGCGCCTGCACGAACGGCACGATCTCCGTCTCAATGAACTCCCTGAAAGCCCCGGCGCCGCCGCCGCCGGCGTAGATGTCCGGGCGGCGGACGGGTGTCATGTCGCGCATCCGGTCGCGGTTGCCGACGCCCACCAGGATCAGCCTCGGCAGACCTTCTGCCTCAAGCCGGGACAGCACCTCCCGGCTGCGCGAATACAGGGTCCGGTCGCGAGAAAACTGCTTCTGGTCACCGCCGTCGAGCAGCACGAGCAAAGGATAGGATTCCTCCCCAGTTTCGTATCCGGGCGGGAGATGGACCAATAGGAAGCGCTTTTCTCCCAGCACCTTGGAGCGGACATGCACGCGCTCGGGGTGACTGGGATTCAACCACATCCAGGACGCAATGACGGCTCCGGCCGCGGCGAACAAGAAGGCCGTTTTGCAGCGGATCCGCCGAGGCCATTTCATGGTTCGGCCGGTCACCGGGGCGCTTGACCCGGGTCAGTTCTTTCCGGATATGTATTGGCAATACCCATAGGCGATGGGCCCGGCCTTTGTCGTCTCGCAGGGGAACTCGGCGCACTCGAAGCATAAGCCGACGCCCTTCGCGAAGGCGCAGCTGGCGATGGCGCAGAACTTGTTCTCCTTGGGGACGCAGCCCTGCGGATAATTGGGGCATGTCCGCTTGGCCATTTGCGGGCACTTCTCGCAGGCGATGCCGCAGACTCCTATCTTCATGTCATGCTCCTGATCCCGGCGCAGGGACAGATCCATTGTAATCGTCCCGCCGCTGCCTGGCAAGCGGCTCAGCCGAAGACGAGGCGGACCGCCAGCGCCGCCAGGGACAGGACCAGGGCGGCGTTGAAGGCATATGCGGCATGATGATACAGCCCGCCCGGTTTGCCGTTCTCCTCGGTGGTGATCTTCTTGTATTGCCCGATGTTGCGGAAAAAATAGAGGCGGAACAGCCAGAACGGGGTCTTGATCCCCCGCTTGTCCAGAAAAGCGGCGATCATGACGGAGGCCGCCGTGCCCCAGACCGCGGCGCAGATGGCCGCGATGGCCAAGCCGTAAAACAGATTGTTCATGGCGTCTCCCCCTGAGCAAGCCCTGCCGGGCACGCCCCTTACCTTATCATGCGTTTTCTTTTTCCGCTTTTGCCCGATTCGCCGCGCAGGGCGAACGAGCGGCCGTCGATGGCGCGCTGCACCGCCAGGATGCCGTCGAGATGGTCGATCTCGTGCTGCAGCAGCTCGGACAGCCCGTTGTCCGCGATGATCGTGCGCTTTTTCCCCGTTTCGTCCGTGTATCCGACCATGACATCCCGCCAGCGCTCGACCCGGACCAGCAGGCCGGGGAAGCTGAAGCAGTCGTCCCAAAGCCGGATCTTCGTTTTGCTCTTCCTGATTATCCTCGGGTTGATGAAGGCGCCGTCAATCCCTTCCTTCGGGAAATGGACATAGATGATCCGTTTCAGCATCCCGATCTGCGGCGCCGCGATCCCGCGGCCGAAGCCGTTCTTTTTCCTGAAGTCCAGCAGCGTGTCCCTCAGGTCGCGGATGGCCCTGCGGGTCGCCGGCGCGGCGACTCCTTTGACCCGGGCACACCTCCGCCACAAGGCCGCGTCGCCCAACAGCAGGATGCGCCTGGCCGCCATGAGGGGATCCGGCTTATGCGGTCTCGACCTCGATCAGGCACTTGGGATCGCCGCGCTTGATCGAGCCCTTGAGGACGACCTTCACCGGCTTGCCGGTGATCTCGCCGTAGACCGCCTTGGTCCAGCCGACCGTGCAGAGGCAGTACTCGGGAGGCAGCGTCCCGGGAGCGTCGCCGACCAGCGGGCAGAAGCACTTGTCGTAAACGAGGGTGATCCTTCTGCCGTCGCGGCGGGCGCTGTTCTCGCCCAGCTCCTGGCGCATGGCGGCCAGGAACTTGTCGAGGTCGCCGTTGAAGGACCTGGCCCAGGCGACGGCGCCGCGGCCGGCGCAGGCGCGGCCGTTCTCCTCGATCAGCTCCGCCGCTTCGGCCTCGGGCATGCTCTTCTTCATGTTGCCCAGCCAGGCAGCGACCCAGCCGATGATGAACTTGTTCTTGCTCGCCAGCTTCTTGTCGCAATCGGGCTTTGCCGCTTCCTGCGCCATGGCCCTGCCTCCCAGAAGCGCTCCCGCCGCCGCCACCCCCGCTCCCTTGAGAAAGCTCTTTCTTTTCATGGATGCTCCGCTTGCTGGCGATGATTATATCCCTGGATCATGGGATCGACAAGTCTATGCCATCTCAGAACGAACCAAGTGTTAGTGTTAGTGTTTGTGTTTGTGTCAGCAACAGCAATAGCGGATCCAAGGTTGTTTTACAATAACGAATTATGAATCACGAATTTCGATAGCTCGTAAAAAAAACGTGGTACATGGTACGTGGAACCTCTGGCCTCACAGCTCTAAGCAGGATGCTTTTTCAGCCAGGCGTTGTACGCATACAGCGACGCCGCCGAAAGCAGGCCGAAGGCGGTGAGGACGATCCAGCCGGTGGCCGCCGCCCTGGGCTCGAGGTCGAGGAGCCACTTGCCGTCGGCCAGCATGACCTTCTTGGCGCCGCGGCACATGACCTCGTTGAAGAGCCAGGCTCCCACCGGGCCGCCGACGAGGGAGCCGATGGCCATGGGCAGGTTGGCGTAGCCGAGGAAGAGCCCTTCCTGCCCCTTGGGCGCCAGCGAACCGATGTATTCGTAGAGGCGGCTGGAGGCGAAGAGCTCGCCGAAGGCGATCATGGCCACGGTCAGCACGATGAACAGGCTGCCCAGGGGCAGGATGCCCAGCGCCTCGCTGCGCACGCCGCCGGCGGCGAAGACCGGGACGAGGTTGATCACCATCGACAGGCCGATGATCACCGTCCCGACGACGATCGACTTGATGGGCGGCAGCTTGCCGAAGAGGCGGGTGATCAGCAGCTGGAAGCAGACGATGACGATGGGGTTGGCCATGGTGTAGATGTCCATGGCCGGCGACAGCTCGACCGTCTGCTTGACGTAGAGCGGCAGGACGTTGTAGACCTGGTTGTAGATGAAGAAGAAGCCGCTGGAGACCAGCAGGAACATGACGAAGCGCCCCGAGCGCAGCACGCGCACCATGCCCAGCAGGATCTCGCCGACCGTGCGCCGCGGCCTGGCCGCCTCCGTTGCCTGCGGCCGGCTCGGGCGGTAGAAGAGCAGGACCACCAGGAAGGCCAGCGCCGACGCCCCCATGGCCACGGCGAAGATCGCCTGCAGCTTCCGGAGCTGGGTGCGCACGAAGAAGGCGGTGACGCGGCCGGCGATGCTGCCGATGTTGATCACCATGTAGAAGATGGCGAAGGCCAGGGTGGCGCGCCCCATGTGGAAGCGCTGCACCGAGCCGGCGATGCAGGGCTTGACGAAGGAGCCGCCGATGCCGATCAGCACGATGGCCAGCATCACCGGCAGCAGGGTGCCGGCGCCGGCGGTGACCTGGGGGGCGACCTCGCCGGCGAGCTTCTGGCCGCCGAACCAAACCGGGAAGCCCATCAGGAAGTAGCCGGCGATCAGCAGCAGCGTGGCCAGCAGCAGCCCCTTGCGGAAGCCGATCTGGTCGGCGATGGTGCCCGAGAGCACGGGCAGGAAATAGACCAGGAACCACAGGACGCTGTTCAGCGTGCTGGGCCAGTAGTTGCCCAGGCCGAGCTGCCCGAGGTAGATGACCACGAAGCTGGCCATCGAGTAGTAGGCGGCGCGCTCGAACAGCTCGATGACGTTGGCGGTCCAGTAGGCGCGGGGAAAGGGAGCGGGCTTGGTCGCGGTTGTGTCCACGGGGTCCTCCGGGTTATTTCCTGATCGCGATGCCGAGCTCGTCGAGCTGGCGCTGGGAGACGGACGAGGGCGAGCCGGTCAGCAGGCAGAGCGACGAGGTGGTCTTGGGGAAGGCGATGATCTCGCGGATCGAGTCCTCGCCCAGCAGCAGCATCATCAGGCGGTCGAAGCCCAATGCGATGCCCAGGTGCGGCGGCGCGCCGAAGGCCAGTGCCTTGAGGAAGAAGCCGAAGCGCTCCTCGATCTCCTTCTCGGGCAGGTTGAGCAGCTGGAACACCCGGCGCTGCAGGGCGATGTCGTGGATCCTCTTGCTGCCGCCCCCCAGCTCGACGCCGTTGAGCACCAGGTCGTAGGCGATGGCCTTCACCGCCAGCGGCTCGCTCTCCAGCAGCGCCACGTCCCCGGGCCGGGGCGAGGTGAATGGGTGGTGGTTGGAGTCGAGGCGCTTCTCCTCCTCGTTGTAGAAGAACAGCGGGAAGTCGGTCACCCAGAGGAACTCCAGGCGGTCCTTGTCCTGGAAGCGGCGGCCGAGGTGTTCGCGCAGCCGGCCGGCCACGGCCAGGGCCTGCGGCTCGGCGTCGGCGATCAGCAGCAGCAGGGCGCCGGGGTCGATGTTCCGCGCCGCGAAGAGCGCGGCGATGGCGTCGGGAGCGACCTTCAGCGAGGACTTGAAGCCCCCGTCGGCCTTGCGCATCCAGATGACGCCCTTGCCGCCGAGCTTCTTCGCCGTCTCGTTGATCTCGTCGAGCTGCTTGCGCGAGAAGGAGCCGCCGTCGGGGATGGCCAGCGCCTTCACCTTCGCCCCGCCGGCCAGGGCGGCGCGGATCAGCTCGCTGTCCCACGCGGCGGCCTCGGCGGTGCAATCCTCGATCGAAAAGGGGATGCGCAGGTCGGGCTTGTCGCTGCCGTAGCGGGCCATGGCCTCGGCGTAGGGCATGCGCCGGAAGGGGACGGCGACGTCGAAGCCGCGCGCGGCGAACAGCTCGCGCATCAGCCGCTCCATGATGGCGAACAGCTCGTCGGGCTCGGCGAAGCTCATCTCGACGTCGATCTGGGTGAACTCCGGCTGGCGGTCGGCGCGCAGGTCCTCGTCGCGGAAGCAGCGGACGATCTGGTAGTAGCGCTCGAACCCCGAGACCATCAGCAGCTGCTTGAACTGCTGCGGCGACTGGGGCAGGGCGAAGAACTTTCCCTTGTAGATCCGCGACGGCACGAGATAGTCGCGCGCCCCCTCGGGGGTGGCGTTGCTCAGCATCGGCGTCTCGATGTCCAGGAAGCCCTCGCGGTCGAGGAAGTTGCGGGCCAGCAGGTTGACCTTGGCGCGCAGCCGGAAGTTGCGCTGCAGCGCGGCACTGCGCAGGTCGAGGTAGCGGTGCTTGAAGCGCAGCTCCTCGGAGACGTTCCCCCGGGCCTCGGGCAGGAAGGGCGGCACCTCGGAGGCGGCCAGGACGTCGATGCGCTCGGCGAGCAGCTCGACCTGGCCGCTGGCCAGCTCGGGGTTGGGCTTGGCGCGCCTCACCACCCGGCCGCTCACGGCCAGCACGGTCTCGCGGCCGATGCGCTTGAGCAGGGCCGGCTCGGGGAAGGACTCGTTGACCACCACCTGCAGCAGCCCCTCGCGGTCGCGCAGGTCGATGAAGGTCAGCCCGCCCAGCTCGCGCATGTTGTTCACCCAGCCGTAGACGGTGACGGCGGAGCCGGCGTGCTCCTCGCGGAGCTCGCCGCACCAGGTTTCGCGCTTCAGGGGTTTTGTTTCAGCCATGCGTTCAGGTCCTTGAGGGGGATTTTGACTTGCTCCTGGGTGGCCATGTTCTTGACCGAGACCGCCCCGTCGCGGACCTCGTCCTCGGCCAGCACCAGGGTGAAGGCGGCGGCGATGCGGTCGGCCTTCTTGAACTGCTTCTTGAGGTTCTTGCTCTGGTAGTCGACGTAGACCGGGTGGCCCTCGGAGCGCAGCACCTGCGCCAGCTGCACGGCGTGCGCCAGCCAGCGCGGGTCGGCGGTCGCCACGAACAAGACCTTGGGCCGGGGCGCGGCCAGGTGCTCCAGGTGCAGGACCAGGCGCTCCATGCCGGCGGCGAAGCCGATGCCGGCCATGTCGGGGCCTCCGAGCTCGCGGATCAGGTCGTTGTAGCGGCCGCCGCCCAGCAGGGCGTTCTGGGCGCCGAGCTGCCCCGAGGTGACCTCGAAGGCGGTCTTGGTGTAGTAGTCCAGGCCGCGCACCAGCCGCGGGTTGAGGAGGAAGGGGACGTTCATCCAGCTCAGCGTCTCGCGCACGGCCGCGAAGTGCTCGCGGCACTCGGGGCACAGGTGGTCGCCGATCACCGGGAAGGAGGCGGCGATCCCGGAGCAGGCGTGCTGCTTGCAGTCGAAGATGCGCAGCGGGTTGCTGTCGATCTTGCGCCGGCAGTCCTCGCACAGGTCGGCGGAGCGGTCCTGCGCCGCCTGGCGCAGCACCTTCAGGTAGGCCGGGCGGCAGTTGGGGCAGCCCACCGAGTTCAGCTCCAGCTGCACCTGGGCGATGCCCAGTCGGCGCAGGAAGTCGACGGCCGAGAAGATCACCTCGGCGTCGACCTGCGGGGCGTCGTCGGCGAACACCTCGACGCCGAACTGGTGGAACTGGCGGTAGCGTCCCTTCTGCGGCTTGTCGTAGCGGAACATGGGGCCGATGTAGAAGAAGCGCAGCGGAGCCAGCGCCTCGAACAGGTTGTGCTCGATGGCCGCGCGCACCACCGAGGCGGTGTTCTCCGGCCGCAGGGTCAGGCTGCGGTCGGCCTTGTCGCGGAAGGTGTACATCTCCTTCTGCACCACCTCGGTCTGCTCGCCGATGCCGCGGCTGAAGAGCTCGCTGTGCTCGAAGAGCGGCGTGCGGATCTCCTGGTAGAGGTAGCGGCCGTAATAGTCGCGGATCGCGGCCTCCAGGTGCTGCCAGGCGTGGACCTCGGGCGCGAAGATGTCGCGCGTCCCTTTCGGTGCTTGGATGGCGCTCATAGGTACCCCAATGTCTTCAGTGTGTCCATGGTCTTCTTCTCGCTTCCTCCCAGGCGGCGCCGCACGGAGGTGATGGCGCGCGAGAGGCGCAGCACCGCGGCCGTCATCTCCGGGCGCTGCCCGGAAGGGTCGTCCCGCGGCTGCAGGTCGACGGTGCCCAGGGGGTCGGCGGCCAGGTCATAGAACTCCATCTGCGCGTCGCGGCGGCCGGGCTGGAAGACCAGCTGCCAGGGGAAACGGACCACGGCGAAGGAGTCGAAATAGGCCTCGGGAGAGTAGGTCTCCATGAAGAGGCGCGCGTCGCCCCCGCCTTTCAGGGCGTCGCGGCCGGTCATGAAGGCCTGGGGACGAATGCCGGCCAGGGCGAGGATGGTGGGGGCGACGCTGAGGTTGGAGACCGGCTGGCGGCGCTCGCCGCGGCCGCGGACGCCGCAGCCGCTGACGAAGAACGGGACGTGGGTATAGACCTGGTTCAGGTAATGGATGTGGCCGAAGTGGCCGTTGTACTCGCCCAGCCCCTCGCCGTGGTCGCCCAGCACCAGGAACGCCGACGCCTCATACAGCCCCTCGCTCTTCAGGAAGCCGATCAGCCGGCCGATCTGCCCGTCCAGGTAGGCGACCTCGCGGCGGTAGCCGCGGCGCATGGCCTCGGCGCCGGTCTTGAGCTGGTACTTGAAGGCCAGCTCGGCGCGGCAGGGACGGTCGCCGGCCAGGGTCAGGGTCAGGCTGGAGCGGGGCGCCGTCGTGTGGAAGCTGACGCGGCCGTAGCGCTCGCTGCGCGGCTGCATGTCGCCTGACGGCTCCAGGCGGATCGTCATCCCCGGCTCCAGCGCCTCCACGCGCAGGTCGGAGAAGGCGATGCTGGTGAAGCCGCCGGCGGGGGGCTCGCTGTCCAGCGCCACCTCGTTCCTCCCCGGCCGCAGGGCCAGGCCCAGGCGCAGCACCGGCTGCTCGCTGCTGGGCCCGCTGAACAGCGTCCCGCCGGCGCAGGAGACGGTGAAGCGCCCGCCGTCGCCGGGAGGGAAGTAGGGCTCGTGGGGATCGGAGTAGTGGAGCCAGACGAACGACCGGCCGCCCTTGAGCCGCCGGATCATGGCGAAGGCGTCGCGGTTGACCTCCTCGGCGCTGCGGTACCAGAGAAAGGGGCGGAAATTCTCCTCATAGCGGTCGAAGCCGCGGTCCAGGCCGAACTCGCGCTTGAGCACGGCCAGCGAGACGACCGCGCCGGTGGCGTACCCGCCGCGCTTCATGATCTCGGCCAGGGAGGGGTAGGGGGACTCGAGCCGCTGGCCGTTGTTGTACTGCTTGAGGGCGTGGGGCGGCAGGGAATAGAACATGGCGGCGTGGCTGGGGGTGGTGATGGGGATGACGCTGTAGGCGTTGGCGAAGCGCACGCCGGCATTGGCCAGCGCGGCCTTGACGTCGGCGTGGTCGGCCGGGACCGGCGCGAACTTTTCGCGGGCGAGGTAGTTGCCGATCGTGTAGGGGATGACGAAGTAGCCGGCGGCGAGGCCCTGCATCAGGGCCGAGGCGCCCAGCCGGTTGGCCCCGTGGTCCGAGAAATTGGCCTCTCCCGCAACGAACAGTCCCGTGACGGTTGTCATCAGTTCGTAGTCCACCCAGGTGCCTCCCATGGTATAATGGACCGCGGGGTAGATCATCATCGGGTTCTCGTACGGGTTTTCGTCGACGATCTTCTCGTACATCTGGAACAGGTTGCCGTAACGTTCCTCGATGACGTGTTTTCCCAGGCGGCCGATCGATTCCTTGAAATCAAGGAACACGGCAAGTCCTGTGGGCCCTACTCCGAATCCTGCGTCGCAGCGCTCTTTGGCAGCGCGTGAAGCAACGTCGCGGGGGACCAGGTTCCCGAAGGCAGGGTAGCGGCGCTCGAGGAAATAATCGCGGTCCTCTTAGGCAATATCGTTAGCCTTCAGCTTCCCGGT
>DAHVOV010000130.1 GCA_027318645.1 Candidatus Aminicenantota bacterium | reverse complement strand
GTCGCGGGGGAGGACCGTGGTGAATAGGTCCCCTTTCCGGCCCGGCACGACGCCGATCACGCTTTCATCGTTCCGCCGCTCGGCATAGGCGATCTCCTTTAGCAGGTTGTGGGCGGTCAGAGTAGCCAGGCTGTAGTCGTCGCGGCAGACATCGAGGGACATGGCCAGCACCTCATGGGGGGCCAGCTTCCCCGGCGAGCTGCGGATCTTCGCCGCAAGCTGCGCCTCGTAAGAATCCTTGCCGCCGTCCTTGGTCAGCCGGACATAGGGGTTGGTCCGGGCGTACGACGATCGCTCGCTGAGGGTGAGCAGGGCGGCGAGAGAATCGGTGTTCCAGTTCTTGATCACCGCCCCGAGGGCGATGCGCGTCCGCACCACGCTCTTGCTGACCGCGCTCTTTTCCCAGGGCACGAACCGGCGACCGGCCAGGGTGCGAAGCAGCGCCGGGCCCAGGCGACCGTTCAGGAGCTCGTCGTTCTCCCCGTTCATCTGGACGCGCAGGTTGGCGCCGCCCCAGCCGCCGAGCTTTTCCTCGTCCTGCGCGACCGGGCCGGCGAAAGCGGCCAGCCTCAGGACGACGAGACAGGCAGCTAGGAAGCCGCCCGCCCAAGCGATTCTTCCAACCTTGTCATGTCGTGCCATTCCTACCTCCTTGCCCTTCGTTCCAGATCGGGACGGGAAAGATCAACCGCCATTTCGGGGAGATTCTATCAATCCTGGCATGCAGTTGGCAAGCGCTGGGTTAAGGCACGAGTGAAAAGTGAAAGGATCGGAAGAGGAAGAAGGCCTGCGAATCTCCGCCCGGTTTTCGGGTAACCCGAAATAGATCGCTGTCCAGGAAGGCCTTACTCGTTCACCGTCTTCCGTCTCTTTCACCGCTCGCCGGCGACTGCGGTTCCACGCGGCGGGCGGCGCCCTTCAGGTAGAGGCTGAACTCCCTGCCCGGCGGCGCGATGTAGAACTCGCTGGCCAGGGTGCGGTCAGGAAGGAGCCGGTACAGGAGCCGGAAGCGGGGCCCGTCTGCGTTCGCCGTCTCGAACGTCGCCGCTTCGCCAGCGAAGGTCACGGCATACTCGATGACGTGCCGCTCGTTGTCGAAGTAGATGGCGCGGAAGCCGCCGCCCTGCGGATAGATCACCAGCAGGTCCTCATGGACGGCGGGCGCCTTCCCCGGCTCCGACGGCGGGAACGCGACGCGGTTCCGGCGCACGATGACGTTCGCGTCCAGCTCCAGGGAAAAGGAGGCCGTGCCGGTCCCCTCCTCCGCCTTGGCCGTCCCGGCGGTCGTCCAGCTCCCCAGCAGGAAGCGGGCCGGGCCCCAGGGATCCGGGACATCGCCGCCCGCCGCCAGGGCCACGACGCCCGGCAGCAGCAGCATGATGGCTAGCGCGCGAACGCTTCGTTTCTTCATCGGCATGACCGCCTCCCCAGCTCGGACAAATTATTGGGAAAGTGAAAAGTGAAAAGTGAAAGAGTATGGTCTTTCAGGACAGGCTCTCTGCCAGGCGGTTCGAAAACTCGCCTCGGGCGCGGTTTCTCCACGCTCTT
>DAHVOV010000072.1 GCA_027318645.1 Candidatus Aminicenantota bacterium | reverse complement strand
GTGGCGCGATGGGCGAGGAGGGCGAGGAGGCTGATCAGGGCGACACCGGCGGCGAAGGTAATCACCCCCGTCGGCAAACCCGGCCAGGACAGGCCCGTGATGTCGCGGATGAGGAGGATGTGGGGCACCAGCCCCAGGATCACCACCGCCAAGCCGATGTGGAAGACATAGCTCACCGCCTCCCAGTGCAGGATGCGGGGACGGAACTCCCGGCGCGGCCACATGCGGGTGAAGATGGTCCTGACGCCCCCCAGCCAGGCGTGGCGCACCCGCGGCTCCGAAAGATCGCGGTTCCGACGCAGGGCGAGTACCCCGACGAGCCGCCAGAACATGCCGAAAACCAGGATGATCAGCGCCGCCTCCAGGGCAGGGCCGCGGGCGAAATCCAGCAGGTCTGTCTCAGTGCTCATGGAAATCCTCCCTTGGGGGCGGGCTGCCCCCCTCTTTGGCGCTTTTCGCGGTGGCCGCGTGCTGACGGGAGCGGGCGAGCGCCGCCGCTCCCGCCCCGACCACTACCCCCCCTAGCGCCGCACCGCCCAAAACCTCTCCGCGCGGCCAGTGGCCGGTGGCTGCGGGCAGAGGCCGGTAAAATCCGCCCTTGTCCCAGAAATCCGGCTCGGAGCAGCCCAGGCAGCCGTGGCCGGACTGGATGGGGAAGCTAGTCCCCTGGTTCCACTTTAGGGTGGCGCAGGCGTTGTAGGTCACCGGCCCTTTGCAGCCCAGTTCGTAGAGACACCAGCCGTTGCGTGCCCCTTCGTCGTCGAAGGTGTGCGCGAAACGGCCCTCGTCATAGAAGGGGCGGCGGTAGCAGCGGTCATGGATGGTATTGCCGTAGAACGTCAGCGGCCGCCCCTGGCGGTCCAGGGCGGGCATCCCGAAGCTCAGGTAATAGACGACGACCCCGGTCATGACCTCGGGAATGGGCGGACAGCCCGAGACGTTGATGATGGGGCGGTTGCGGATGACCTCGGAAACCGGTACCGCGCCGGTGGGATTGGGCGCCGCGTAGGGCACGCCGCCAAAGGCCGCACAAGTCCCCACGGCGATGATGGCCGCCGCCCCCTGGGCGGCATGGCGCAGGTCGTCGACGGCGCTCTGCCCCGCGGCCACGCAGTAGGCGCCGCCCGCTCCCATGGGGACGGCCCCGTCCACGATGAGGATGTACTTGCCCCAGGCCTTGCGCATGGCCTCCTTCCGGGCCGCCTCGGCGGCCTCCCCGGCGGCTGCCTGAAGCGTATCGTTGAAGGCCAGGGAGATGTTGTTGAACATGAGGTGTTCGATGGTGGGCGAGAAGGAGCGAGTCATGGATTCCAGGCAGCCGGTGCATTCCTGATAGGAAAGGTAGATCACCGTGGGGCGGGGGGTGGTCGCCAGTTTTTCCGCCATGGCCGCGGCGGCGGCAGGGGGCAGGGCCAGCAGGGAGGCGGTGGCGGCGCAGAACTTCAGGAAGGCGCGGCGGCTCAGGCCGTTTTGCCGGAATGCGTCGAGGATGGTCTCGTCCATCAGCGTCCTCCTG
>DAHVOV010000068.1 GCA_027318645.1 Candidatus Aminicenantota bacterium | reverse complement strand
AGATAGTCGACGAGCCGGGGCTGCCCCTGGCAGCGGCTCTCGGCCAAGACCGTCCTCTCGTTCTTCATCATGCCCCGATTGTACCGGAAGGCGGCGGCCATGTAAAGCCGGCGTCAGGAGCCGAGCACGGCGGCGAGGGCGGAAGCCAGGCGCGGCGCGGCCGCTGCCATGGCCGCGGGCGGGAGGTTGCCGTAGCTGAGGCGCAGGAACGGCCGCTGCCGCATGCCGAAGGCCTCGCCGGGAACGACGGCGACGCCGTGCTCCACGACCAGCCGCTCGGCGGTCTCGCGTCCGCTGCGCGCCCGTTCCGGGTCCAGCGGGACGAACAGGTAGAAGCCGCCGGCGCTCTTCGCTTCGCCGATCAGCCCCTGCGCGCGCAGCGGGGCAAGGGCGGCGGCCAGCAGGTCACGCGACCTCATCATCCCTTCGCGGAAGCCCTCTGGATAGCGCGGCTCCACTTCCAGCGCCTCCTCGGCCAGGAGCTGCGCCGGCAGCCCGGCGCAGATGTGCAGGGTATCGGCCGCCTTGGCGGCCTGGGCCACGACCTCATCGGGCGCATGCAGGAATCCCAGGCGCCAGCCGGCCATGCCGAAGGACTTGGAGAAGGAAAAGACGCCGACGATGCGTTCCGATGCCAGGGCCAGCGGCGAGACATGCGGCCGGTCCCAGGCGAAGTCGCGGTAGGCCTCGTCGGAGATCAGCCATATCCCCTTCTTGCCCGCCAAGGCCGCCAGTTCCTCGACGTTCCGCCGCTCGAGCACGGCGCCGCTGGGGTTGTTCGGCGAGATGACGATCATGGCCCGGGTGCGGCGGGTGACCGCCCGTTGCACCCGCTCGGCATCTACGGCCCCGTCGGCTTCGGCGTCGACGAGGACGGGCTTCAGTCCCAGCATCTGCAGCGCCATCAGGTTGTTGAAGTAATAGGGACGGAAGAGGATCACCTCGTCGCCGGGGTCGGCCAGGACGGCGAGCAGGATGTAGATCGCCTGGTTGGCGCCTGGGGTGGCCAGGATGCGCCCGGCGACCGCGCCGGCGATGCCGCGGCGTCGCAGGTCTGCGGCCAGCATTTCGCGCAGGCGGTCGCGGCCGGCGGTCGGGCTGTAGCCGTTCCCTTCGCCACTCTGCAGCCGCTCCATGACGCGTCCCAGTGCGTTTTCAGGCGGCCCGAACCAGGGAAGCCCCTGGGCGAACGAGACCAGGTCCTCCCTGTCGCGGCCGAGGTCCTTGATCTTCTGGATGGGGGGCTCCATCACCCCCTGCATGGTCCGGCCAAGCCTGCTTTTTTCACTGATTTTCATCGGCGTGGGGCCATTCTAGCCGCCTGTCGCCGCTCTGTCAAAGGCCCGGCTCCGGTTGACGGCTACGGCGATTTATATTAGAATGGCGCCAGATCGCTTCGGGCCGAAGTAGCTCAGCTGGTAGAGCAATTGATTCGTAATCAGTAGGTCGGGGGTTCGAATCCCCCCTTCGGCTTTTTCTGACAGATCTCAGTGACGAGTGACAAGTGACGAGTGACAAGTAGCGGCATTTCCAAAGAATCGGTCAATATTTCGATAGCGACAAACACCTAAGTTTTTTGGATTTCAGCCAAGAATGGCACAAATTCATCACAATGGGAGCGCCCCAAGCTCCCGGAAACCCGATCGCGGCGTTGTCGTGTCCAGCAGTTTTTGGATCGACCTTGATGATTACTTCGGCTGGATCCGCGTGTCGATCGACCTGGCCAGCGGCTTCCAGTTCGCGCCATCCGACGAATATTCCTGGACGAACGTGAGCGTATCGCCGCCCAGCCCGGTCAGGGTGCAACGGATGATATACTCCTTGCCTTGCTCGGCCACGTTGAACTGAAAGCTCAGCTTGTCAGCGGATGCGTTCACCGGGACCAGGTCGTATGTCCCCTGGCTGGTGATGTTGAACATGGCGCACGTCCCTTTCCCCTGATCGAAGGCGATGACGTCGAGCGACTTGTAATTCCGCCCGGAACCGCTGGTCTCATCGAGGTTCCGCACGACCGCATGCTCCCCGGGGAACCAAACGCTCTCGATCGTTCCACTCCACTTGAATGCCGGCCCCAGCGGCGTTTCCAGCGCTTCGCCCTCGGTCTTCCAGTTTCCCACCAGCCCCGCCAGCGCCTGCAGTTCCGGTCCGGGTTTCGCGGCCGCGGCCGGCTTCTCCTGGGACCATGCCACCCCAACGACGATCACGACAAACCAAGCAACGAGACACGCTCTTCTCATGACTCCTCCCCCTGGATGCTCCTCTCCTGCCGACGAAGAGGAATGCCCGATAAAACAAATATAAATTGTAAAAATAGAAAAATCAGGCCATTTTCCTTTTTCCTGAGCAGAAAAATGAAGACGGAGGGGGTGCCTCGGGAACCGGCCTTGAGATGCTCCTTTAGAAAGACGACCGCCGAGCGGTCGGGAGCGAAAAGGAACTCGTGGACCGGGACCGCGGCGCAGGCCTTCCTGGCGAAGGCGATGACCGGCGCGGCCGGGCCGCCTTTACAGGTAGCCCAACGCCTCCAGCTGCTTTTTCAGCTCCGGGGAGATGGACGACCCTTTCGCCGGGCCGGCGTGGATGCGGGCGCGGAGCCGCAGCTGCTCGCGCATGATCCCGGCGGCCAGCGCGCGCATGCGGGCCTGGAGAGCGGGAGACCCGGCGATGATGTTGCGCTTCTCGAGCGGATCGAAATAAAAGTTGTACAAGCGCTCCCCCCACCGCGTTTCAACCGCCTGGTCCGAATAGACGAACGGCCCTTCGTTGAAGCGAAGCGTATCCGCGCCGTCGCTGAAGCTGATCACCCGCCGCGGCGGTTCTTTTTCCGCGCGTACCAGCGGCAGCAGGGACCTGGCCTGCAGCCGCAGCCGGGGCTTGATGCGCAGGTATTCCAGGATCGTGGGCATGAGGTCGAACTGCCCTACCGGGGACTTGACGCGGCGGCCGCCGAACTCCCCGCCCGGGAAGCGGACCAGCAGCGGCACGTGCAGCGTCTCCTTGAACAAGTTGCGGTGGACGATGCCGCCGTGCTCCCAGAACTCCTCCCCGTGATCGGAAAGGACCACGATCAAGGCCTGGTCATACATTCCCTCGCGCTTGAGCAGTTCGACGATCCGGCCCAGGACCATGTCGGCATAGTGCACGCCGGAATCGTAGAGGGCGCGGACATGGCGGCGGTGCCGGGGATTCCCGTCGTCGATCTTCTTCCAGAAAGTCTCATAGTAGCGCGTATACGGCTTGGGGTTGTCCGCGGCCGCGGCCGGCAGGGCTTTCTTGTCGAAAAGTCCCCGGCCCGGCATGACGCCGTCCCAATCCAGGGGCAGGCCGGGCTCGGGGTCGGGAAGGAAGCGCTGGCGCACCCATGCCGGGGCGGCAAGGTAAGGCTCATGGCAAAGGTAATGGTGGAGGAACAGGAAATAGGGCCGCTTGCTCGTGCCGGCCGCCCGCAGCCGGGAGAGCAGGCCTTCCTGCTGGGCGCGGCTGGAGTAAAACTCTCCCCAGTCGATGATCGCGTCGCTGTAGAGGTCGAATCCGCGGTCAAATCCGAAAAACGGCGCGACATGGCCGCCGCCGTGCAGGCCAACTGTCCGGTAGCCGTTCTCGCGCAGGTACTCGGCGAGGGTGGGAATGCCCGTTGCCAGCGGCGCCAGGTCGAACCTTTTTGCCAGGTCCTCGCGCAGGACCCAGTTGGTGACCCGGTGAACGGCCGGGAGCAGCCCGGTGAACAGCGACATGTGCGATCCGGTGGTGCTGGGCGCCTGGCTCGATGCCCGCAGGAACTGGACGCTCTCGTTGCAGAAGGCGTCGATGTTCGGCGATATCCCGGCCGGCCCGCCGTAGCAGCCCAGCCGGTCGGCGCGCAGGGTATCGATGGAGATCAGGACGATGTTCGGCCGCGGCGGGCGTGCGAAGCGGGAGCGCAGCAGAAGCGCGGCGGCGACCGCCAGGGCGGCCGCGGCGATCAGGAAAGCCGCCCCGAACAGATGTTTTTTCTTCATGCCGGTAATTCCCTTTCGCCTCTCAACAAACCGTTTCGCGGATCAGCCGCTGGAGCTGCTCCGCGCTCTGCCGCCAGGTGAACATCCCCGCCCGCTCCAGTCCCTGCCTGCGTTTCCGCTCGCGCGCGGCCGGGTCGCCAAGCAGGGAGTCGATGGCCGCGGCGATCGCTTCCGGCCGCGCGGGATCCACGTAGGTACCCGCCTCCCCGCAGACCTCCGGCAACGCGTCGCGGTCGGAAACGACCGCCGGCACGCCGCTGGCCATCGCCTCCAGCGGCGGCAGGCCGAAGCCCTCCGCGAGCGACACGTAGCAGAACACCGTCGCCAGGGCGTACAGGGCGGGCAGGTCCTCGTCGGCGACCTCGCCCAGAAGGACGACGCGACCGTTCAATCCAAGCTTTGCGACCCGCGCGGGCAGGTCGAACATCTTCCAGGCAGGCTTGCCGGCCAGGAACAGCTTGATCTCGCGGTCCCGGAGCTGCGGCAGGGCCAGGAGCAGGTTCTGGATGTTCTTGCGGACGTTCATCCGCCCGACATAGAGCAGATAACGCTCGGGCAAGCCATAGCGCTCGCGCACCTCGCGCAGCCGCCGCGCATCGTGGCCGGAAGCGGGCCGGAAGCGGGCGTCGACCCCGTCGGGGACGCAGGCGATGTTCGCAGCCGGCGCGAAGCCCAGCCTGGCCATGCGCGCCAT
>DAHVOV010000252.1 GCA_027318645.1 Candidatus Aminicenantota bacterium | reverse complement strand
GCGATCTGCGGGTAGATGGGCTTGACTTCCTTGATCTTGCGCGGCCGCTGCACGCTGGCGATGCGGATGGCCTGCTCCTGGCCGCTGATCAGCTCGCCGCCCTCGACGCCGCCCAGGACGCCGCCGATGACGCCGCCCTCGACGCCGCCTTCGACGCCGCCTTCGACGCCGCCCTCAATGCCGAAGCTGCCCACGTCCTCTTCCTGGATGATGGTGGGGACCTCGATGGGCGCGACCAGGCGGCCGGCGATGATCGGGCGCTGGGTCTCGGCCTTCTTGGCCTCGGCGGCCTTGGCTTCGCCGCCGCTCTTCTTCTTGGCCGCCGGCGGGGGCGGCGGGGGCGGGGGCGGCGGGGCCGCGATGAACACGTTCGTCACCTTGACCTCGGGCAGGTTGGAGTCGGCCATCATCAAGGGAACGACGACAAACGCCGCGATCACGATGCCGTGGATCAGCAGGGAGATGGGCAGGGTCAAATATGTCTTGGTCGGCTTGCGCTTCTCTCCCGATATGATCAGGGATTCGCCAAACATGCTAGGCCTCCATAGAATGATTTAGTAGTATTTCCAAAATCAATTTATATACCAAACTCCGGGACAATTCAAGCCCATGCTCAACTTTTTTTTCTTTTTACCAGCCAGCGTTCCCAGACCTTCAGCCAGGCGCACGACTGGTAGATGGTCGAGTAGGAGCCGGCGATGACGCCCACCAGCATGGTGAAGGCGAAGGGACGGATGACCTCGCCGCCGAAGAGGTACAGCGACAGCACGGTCAGGAAGACCGTCAGCGAGGTGAAGATGGAGCGGCTGAGGGTCTGGTTGAGGCTCTTGTCCAGGATGGCCTCCAGGTTGTCCTTGCGCATCACCTTGAGGTTGTCGCGCAGGCGGTCGAAGACGACGATGGTGTCGTTGATCGAGTAGCCGACGATGGTCAGCAGGGCGGCGACGACCTGCAGCGACATTTCGATGCGGAAGAACAGGATGAAGGAGAGGGCCACCAGCACGTCGTGGGCCAGGGTGAGGATGCCCGACAGCCCGTAGAGGGGCTTGAAGCGGAAGCCGATGTAGATCAGCATGCCGATCAGCGCCCAGATGCAGGCCAGCATGGCCTTGCGCCGCAGGTCCTTGCCCACCTGCGGCCCGACGAACTCGACGCTCAGGAAGGTGAACTTGGAGAAGAAGGCCTGCTCGCGCAGCAGCTCGACGATGCGGTGCTTGACCCCGGCCTGCTCCAGGGCGGCGAGGTCGCGGATGATGCCCGTGCCGCCCTTGCGCAGGCCGATGATGCGCCCGGCGGTGTCCTGGGCGTCCTCGTCGTTGAGGCCCTTGTCGCGCAGGAAGCGGGCGATCTCGCCCGCCGCCGAGTTGTTCAGGTCGATGCGGCCGGCGGCGGCCTGCGCCCGCTCGTTCTCGTCCATGAGGGCGAGGCGGATCTCGCGGGCCACGATCTCGTACTCCTCGATGTCCTCGAGCTTCTCGCCCGCAGGGCGGTCCTGGCGCTTCAGCGCGGCCAGCGTCTTGATGAAGAACTTGTCCTCGCCGCCGATGCGGGTGATCTGGGCGTCGCCCAGGCCGATGGCGGACAGGGGGCCGCGCAGCTGCGGGATGGCGACGCTGCGGTCGAAGCCCACCTCGATCAGCGTGCCGCCGGAGAAGTCGATGCCCCAGTTGAAGCCGCGGGTGGCGTAGACGAAGATCCCGGCCAGGACGATCAGCCCCGACAGGGCGAAGGCCAGGAAGCGCCAGCGAATGAAGCGGAACGTGGGTTCTTCCTTGAAGATCTTAAGCATCTTGAGCTCCTATATGCTGATGCGGGTCAGCTTCTTCTGCCGGCCGTAGGTCAGCTCGAAGATCACCCGCGAGACGAAGATGGCGGTGAACATGCTGGCCACGATGCCGATGATCAAGGTGACGGCGAAGCCCTTGATGGGACCGGTGCCGAACTGGAACAGGAAGACCGCCGAGATGACCGTGGTCAGGTTGGCGTCGAAGATGGTCCAGAAGGCCTTCTTGAAGCCGGCGTCGATGGCCGACTTGGGCGACTTGCCCGCGGCCAGCTCCTCGCGGATGCGCTCGAAGATCAGCACGTTGGCGTCCACGGCCATGCCGATGGAGAGGATGATGCCGGCGATGCCGGGCATGGAGAGGGTGGCGTGGAAGTAGGCCATGATGCCCATCAGGATCAGCATGTTCAGCAGCAGGGCCAGCACCGAGTTGATGCCGGCGGCGCGGTAGTAGACGAGCATGAACAGCACGACCAGCAGCAGCCCGCCCAGGCAGGCCATGAGGCCCTTGCGGATCGAGTCGGCGCCCAGCGACGGGCCGATGGTGCGCTCCTCGATGTACTTCAGCGGCGCCGGCAGGGCGCCGGAGCGCAGCACCAGCACCAGGTCGTCGACCTCGTCCTGGCTGAAGCGGCCCTTGATGATGCCGTCGGCGCCGATGACGTCCTGGATGGTGGCCACGCTCTCGATGCGCTCGTCGAGGACGATGGAGAGCGGCTTGCCGATGTTGGCGGCGGTGAACCTCTCGAACTGGGCCGCGCCCTGGGAGTTGAAGGAGAAGCCGACCGCCGGCGCGCCGTACTCGTCCTGGGCGCGGCGGGCGCTCTTGAGGTCCTTGCCGGGGACGACGGTGGCCGCCTTCAGCACGTAGAAGCCCTTGTCCAGGCGGCGCGGGTTGGTGCGCACGATCTCCAGGTCGTCGGGGAGCTGGCCCTTGTACTCGGCCAGGGCCGCCTCCTCGGTCTGGAAGGGCCCGCCGACCACCAGGTGGAACTCCAGCATGGCGGTGCTCTTGATCAGCCCCTTGACGCGCTCGGGGTTGTCGATGCCCGGCAGCTCGATGAGGATGCGGTCGCCGGCCAGGCCCTCCTTCTGGATGGTGGGCTCGGCCACGCCGAACTCGTCGACGCGGTTGCGGATGGTCTCCAGCGCCTGGTCCACCGACTGCTCGCGCAGCTGCTGCTCGACGTTGGGGCGCAGGGCCAGCGAGATCAGGCTGCCGCCGACGGTGTAGGTCCAGTCGCGGAAGTCGTCGTCGAGGATGTCCTTGATGCGCCGCTCGTCGTCGAGCTTGGTGCCGGTGACCTCGATGCGGCTGAAGCCCTTGCGGGCGACCTTGTCGTAGGCGATGCTGGCGTCCTTGAGCAGGCCGCGCAGCTGCGTGGCGCTCATGTCGGTCTGGATGGCCAGCGCCTCGTCGGTCACCACCTCCATGATGAGGTGCATGCCGCCCTTGAGGTCGAGGCCGAGGTTGATCTTGTCCTTGGGGGGGTAGAGCAGAAAGACGGAGAGGGCGATCACGGCGACGATCAGCCCCACCTTCCACGTCAGCGACTTGTCCATCGTGTTCCTCCTTGGTTTCCGCGGCAATGGGCGGCGCGGCTCGGCGCTGCGGCCGGCGCCGCCCCGGGGGCGCTACCGGGCCTTGTCGCCGGCGTCGACGACCCCGGAGATGGAGCCCTTGGCCACCTGGATGCGGGTGTTGGCGTCCACCTGGATCTCGAAGCGGTCGTCCAGGACGCGGTTCACCGTGCCGAAGATGCCCCCGGCGGTGATCACGCGCTCGCCGCCCTTGAGCGAGGCGATCAGGTTCTGGTGCTGCTTCTGCTTCTTGCGGGCCGGCAGGATGATCAGCAGGTAGAAGATGATGAAAATGACGACGAAGGGAAGCAGCGACACCAGCATGTTGGGCTGGGCCGCGCCGCCCGCGGTTTGTCCGAATAGTGGCATGTTAGTCTCCTTCTTGGGTTGCCGCCAGGAAACGGTCCGTGAACGCGGCGAATTCGCCGGAACGGATAGCATACCGTATTTTTTCCATGAAATCAAGGTAGAAATGGATATTGTGGATGGTGTTCAGCACGGCGGCGAGGATCTCGCGGGAGACGAAGAGGTGGCGCAGGTAGGCGCGCGAGAAGCGGCGGCAACTGTAGCAGGCGCAGCCCTCGTCGAGCGGCCGCGGGTCGGCCTTGTGCTTCTCGTTCTTGATGCGCACCTTGCCGCGCCAGGTGAACAGCGTGCCGTTGCGGGCGTTGCGCGAGGGCAGCACGCAGTCGAACATGTCCATGCCGCACCCCACGGCGAAGAGGATGTCCTGCGGCGTGCCGGAGCCCATCAGGTAGCGGGGCTTGCCTGCGGGCAGCCGCGGCGCCAGCGGCGCCAGCACGCGGCGGAACTCGGCGGCGGTCTCGCCGACGCTCAGCCCGCCGACGGCGTAGCCCTCGAAGTCCAGCGCCGCCAGCTCCTCCAGCGAGCGCTGGCGCAGGTCGTCGTGCAGCCCGCCCTGGACGATGGCGAACTGGGCGTTGCCCCCGCGGCGGGCCAGGAAGCGCTCGCGGGCGCGGGCGGCCCAGCGCCCGGTCAGCCGCTGGGCCTTCTCGTCCTGCTGCCGCGTCGCCGGGTGCGGCGCGAAATGGTCCAGGACCATCTGGATGTCGGAATCCAGGACGTTCTGCACGTCGACGGCGTCCTCGGGGCCGAGGAAGAAGGAGGAGCCGTCGAGGTGCGACTTGAAGCGCACCCCCTCCTCGCTCACGCGGGCGTTGCCGCGCAGGGAGAAGATCTGGAAGCCGCCGCTGTCGGTGAGGATCGGCCCGCTCCAGCCCATGAAGCGGTGCAGCGAGCCGAAGGAGCGGATGACGTCGACGCCCGGGCGCAGGAACAGGTGGTAGGTGTTGGCCAGGATCACCTGGGCCCCGGCCTCGGCCAGCTGGGCCGGGGTCAGGGCCTTGACGGTGCCGGCGGTGCCCACCGGCATGAAGGCCGGCGTGTCGAAGGCGCCGCTCTTGGTGGTAACGCGGCCGCAGCGGGCGGCGCCGCCGCCGTCCCGTGCGGTCACTGCGAAGAACATGGCGCTCCGTCGATGCGGCGCGGGCTCAGCGCTTCTTCTTCGCCTTCAGCTCCTGCTGCTGCATCTTCTGCAGCTGCTCCAGGAAGCTCTTGTAGCTGGCCAGCTCCGGCGACTGCGGGTAGGCGGCGAGCAGCTGCTGGTAGGTGGCGATGGCCTTGTCGTAGTTCTTGGCGTAGACGAAGCAGTTGCCCAGCAGCACGTGGGCGTCCTCGCTGGGGATCTTGTCGGCGATGGCCTTCTCGAGGTAGGGAATGATCTCGGCGACCTTGGCCTCCATGCCCGCCACCTGGCCCTTGGCCATCTCGGCCTCGAGGATGCGGAAGAGGTTGTTGCCGACGAAGAAGCTGGCGAAGGGATAGAACTCGGGCTTCTGCGGCTTGCCCTCGAAGAGCTGCAGGTACTTCTTGAAATACTCCACCGAGCGGGCGTGGTCCTTCTTGACGAAGGAGATCATGCCCATGAAATAGGTGGCGTTGGCGAACAGGTCGGGGCTGCCCGCTTCCAGGCCCGGCAGCGCCAGGCAGGCGGCGAAGTTCTCCTCGGCCTGCGGGTACTGCTTGAGGTTGTAGAAGTTGTAGCCCAGGTAGAAGCGCGTGAAGGCCAGCATGCCCTGGTTGTCGGCGCCGGGGAAGGGCTGGTCCTTCAGCTTGAGCAGGTAGGCGTTGGACTTGGCGAAGTCCTGCGCGGCCAGGGCGGCCTTGCCGGCCTCGAACAGCGACTGGCGCAGGGCGTTCTGGGCGTTGGCGTAGTCGGGCTGCAGCTGCAGCGACTTCTCGAAGCTGGCGATGGCCTCGTCGACCTGGCCCTTCTGGTGCAGCAGCACGCCCTGGTTGTGGTAGGCCACGGCGTAGCCGGGGTCCGCGGCGATGACCTGCTGGATCAAGCCCAGGGCCTCGTCGGCCTTCTTCTCCTGGATGGCCTTGTGGAACTTGGCCATCAGCTTCTCGCCCTTCTTGGACAGCTTCTGGGCATCGCCGGCAGCGGGAGCGGCGCCCAGGACGAAGGCGAACGCCAGCAGCAGGAGCGCGGCAATGATGACGGTGTGTCTCTTCATTTCGATACCTCCATGGTGATCTATTCGCAGCAAGCGCCGGCGGGTCGGGTCCAGCCGCTACGCCTTCAGCTCTTTCCTGAAATGGGCGATGGTCTCGCGCAGGCCGTCCGCCAGCGGCACCCGGGCCTCCCAGCCCAGGGTCCGGCGGGCCAGCGTGACGTCGGGGCAGCGCCGCGCCGGGTCGTCGCCGGGCAGCGGGCGGAACTCCAGCTTCGAGCGCGAGCCTGCCAGGCGCAGGATCGTCTCGGCCAGCTCCAGGACGGTCACTTCCTGGGGATTGCCCAGGTTCAGCGGGCCGGCGAAGCCGTCCTGCTCCATCATGCGCACCACGCCCTCGACCAGGTCGGAGACGTAGCAGAACGATCGGGTCTGCTCGCCGCGGCCGAAGACGGTGATCGGCTCGTGGCGCAGCGCCTGCACGATGAAGGTGCTGACCACGCGGCCGTCGTTCAGGGCCATGCGCGGCCCGTAGGTGTTGAAGATGCGCGCGATGCGCGTGTCGACGCCGTTCTGGGCGCGGTAGTTGACCATCAGCGACTCGGCCACGCGCTTGCCCTCGTCGTAGCAGGAGCGCGGCCCGATGGGGTTCACCCGGCCCCAGTACGACTCGGGCTGCGGGTGCTGCTCGGGGTCGCCGTAGACCTCGGAGGTCGACGCCAGCAGGATGCGCGCCTTGACGCGCTTGGCCAGGCCGAGCATGTGGATGGTCCCCATGACGGAGGTCTTGATGGTCTTGACCGGGTTGTACTGGTAGTGGATGGGCGACGCCGGGCAGGCGAAGTGATAGATGCGGCCGGCCTCGAGCAGGATGGGATTGGTGACGTCGTGGCGGATGAGCTCGAAGCGGCCGTCGCCCAGCAGGTGGCGGACGTTGTCCTTGCGGCCGGTGAAGAAATTGTCCAAGCCGATGACCTCGTGCCCGCGCGCCAGCAGGGCGTCGCAGAGATGGGAACCCAGGAAACCGGCGGCGCCGGTCACCAGGTCGATCATGTCGTTCCTCCGGGGATCGCGTGGAAGGGCCATTGTACCGCAAATCACCCTCCCTGGCAAGCCGGCAGAGGCGATGAAGCTCAGGGAATACAAAGGGAAGAGCGAGGGAAGAATGAGGGAAGAGAGAGTGGGAAAAGCCCTGCGAGAGCTTCTTTCCCACTTTGTCTTCCCTCTGCCTTTCCCTCTGTCTTCCCTTTCTCTTCCCTTGGGGCGCGAAATGCAATTGACGCCGGGACGGAAACGCATTATAATATTGGATGAACCCCACGCCCCTCGATCAAGTTCCCGTCAATGCCCCCCAGCGCATCGTCGAGATTCGCGCCGGCGCCGAGGCCAAGCGCAAGCTGCTGGCCATGGGCCTCCACGTCGGCGACATCGTCGTCAAGCTCAATGACCCGCACTGGAGCCCGGTCCTGATCCGCAACCTCACCAGCAACTCGACCAAGATCGCCATCGGCCAGGGCCTGGCGCGCAAGATGCTGGTCGCCGATGCCCGGTCCTAGGATCGTCCTGGTCGGCCAGCCCAACGCCGGCAAGAGCACCCTGTTCAACGTCCTGTCGGACATCAAGTCGGCCGCCGGCAACTTCGCCGGCACCAGCGTGCGCCTCGTCGCCAGCGACGTCCGCCTGGACGGCCGGGAGTTCCGGCTGCTGGACCTGCCCGGCACCTACTCGCTCAACGCCGCCGACGACGCCGAGCGCGTCACCCGCGACTTCCTGCTGAACGAGCCCGTCGACCTGCTGGTCAACGTGGTCGATTCCACGCAGCTGGCGCGCAGCCTCGAGCTGACCTGCGAGCTGCGCGAGCTGGGCCTGCCCATGGCCGTCGCCCTGAACATGGAGGACGAGGCCGAGAAGCGCGGCCTCCGAGTCGACGCGGCCGCGCTCGAGCGGGCGCTGGGCGTCCCCGTCGCCGCCACCTCCGCCCTGCACGGCAAGGGGGTGCGCCTGCTCATGGAGCGCTGCCTGGCGCTCCTGGCGGCGCCCGAACCGCCGCCGCCCCCGCCGGCCTACACGGCCCACATCGAGTCGCAGGTGCAGCGCCTGGCGCGCCTGCTGCCCGAGCCGCCGCCGGGGCGCAACGGCAACCGCCGCTTCTACGCCGTCAAGGCCATCGAGAACCCGGAGATGGTCCCCGAGGAGTGGCGGCCGCTGCTGGCGGGGGAACTCGCCGCCGCCGGCGGCCAGATCCGCGACTTCCACGGCCTGGAGTGCTACGAGACCATCGCCTGCGAGCGCCACCATTTGGCCATGAAGCTGAGCGAGGAGGCCTGCCGCTTCGCCCCGCGCAAGGCGTTCCACCTGCACGACCGCATGGACCGCTTCCTGCTCCACCCGCTGGCCGGCCGCCTCTTCATGCTGGCCTATTTCCTGGCCTTCTTCGCGGCCATCTACCTGCTGGGCGGCCTGTTCTCCCGCTGGCTCGAGCCGCTGCTGGCCCGCGTGCCGCCGCTGCTCGCGCCGCTGCACCGGAGCGCCCCGGCGCTGGGACTGACCCTGGACGGCGTCTACCAGGGCCTGGCCGGCGCCGTGGGCATCGTCCTGCCCTACCTGCTGCCGCTGACGTTCCTCCACGCCCTCTTCGAGGAGTCGGGGTACCTGTCGCGCGTCGCCTTCCTGCTGGACGGCCTGCTGCACCGCATCGGCCTGCACGGCAAGTCGGCGGCGGCGTTCATCCTCGGCTTCGGCTGCACGGCGCCGGCGCTGTACGCCACGCGCATCCTGGAGAACCGGCGCGACCGCTTCCTCAGCGCCCTGTTGCTGCCCTTCATCCCCTGCTCCGCGCGCAACGCCATCATTTTTCTGGTCTATTTCGTCAATCCCTTCCCTTACAAGGAATGGACCTTTTCCGGATTGCTCCTCATCGCCACCGGCGTGATCGGCTACTGTCCGGTGTATTCCCTGCTCAAAAAGCCCAAAGC
>DAHVOV010000408.1 GCA_027318645.1 Candidatus Aminicenantota bacterium | reverse complement strand
AGTAAAGTAAATTAACCGGAGGTTAAATTGACGAAGAGCAAAGAAGGAATCATGCGCAATTTCATCCTGGATTGCGCCGAATCCTTGTTCACCCAGTCCGGGTATAAAAACACGTCGATGGACAAGATCGCGGAGAAGTGCCAGATCTCCAAGCCGACCCTGTACAACTATTTCCCCAGCAAGCCGGCGCTTTTCATCGGGCTGTACACCCGGTTCCAGGCCGCCATGATGGAGCGGGGCCGGGCCATCATGGCCCAGGAGAAGGACAAGTACCGCATCATCGAGGAGATCATCGACATCGCCATCGAGATGCTGCAGGAGAAGCGCGACTTCCTGATGATGATGGTCCGCGAGCACCACATGGCCGTCCACGATTTCGCCGACATCCAAGAACATATGGAGGCCGAACTGCGTAGAAGGCAGGAAACCGCCCGCGTGTTCGGCGAGTTCATGAGGGACATCGTACGCCCCGAGGTCCTCGAGGAATTCTCCGCGGAGATGATCGGCATGGCCCTGAGCACCCTGCTGGAAGGGGCTTTCTGGGACACGGTCAAGGGCGAGTTCAACGACCACGAAAAGCAGAAAAAGCTGATCATGAGGCTATTGAAAAACGGCATTTTGGCTGAGGAGGCACGATGAAAAGAGCGTTGTTCGTCCTGTTGATCCTGCTTGGCGCCGCGGGGCTCGCCCAGGGCTTCGCCGCCGAGCCGCCCATGGACTTGACCGTCGACCAGGCCATCCAGCTGGCGCTGGCCAACAATCCCGCCCACCAGGCGAGCCAGCAGGAGGTGCGCCAGTACCGCTACCGCCTGATGCAGGCGTTCGGCTTCCTGCCCGAGGCGACCCTGAGCGGGGCCAAGATCCTCGACCAGAAGCTGATGACCATCGAGATCCCCTCGTTCGTCCCCGGCGGCGAGCCGACCAAGGCCTCGCTGCGCTTCCAGCTGGACTATTCCTTCTCCTTCCAGATCACCCAGCCCGTCTTCACCGGCGGCAAGATCTTCTGGAACTACAAGAACGCCGAGATCGACCTGCGCCTGGCCAAGGAGCGCGAGAAGGAATCGCGCGCCGACACCGTGCTGAACGTGCGCAAGGCCTTCTACAACATCCAGATCCTGCAGGAGCTGCTCAAGGCCCACCAGGAGGCCCTCTCGCTGGCCGAGGGCAACTACGCCAACGTCAAGAACAGCTATGACCTGGGCATGGCCTCGCAGTACGACCTGCTGCGCGCCGAGCTGGCCATGCGCGCCGCCAAGCCCGACGTGCTGCGGGTGGACAACCTGCTGCAGACCTCGCGCCTGGGGCTGAACCTGATGCTCGGCCTGAGCGACGGGCAGGAGGTGCGCCTGCAGGGGGAGCTGGGCTACAAGGCGGTGCAGCCGGAGCTGGCCGCCCTGCTGCAGGGCTCGCTGCAGAACCGCTCGGAGCTGAAGCAGCTGCGCATGGAGAAGCAGAAGGTCGACAACCTGCTGAAGATCACCTGGGCCCAGTACGTGCCCAACTTCTCGCTGATCGCCAGCTACAGCTACCAGTCGGACCTGTTCAAGCTGCGCAAGGACAACTGGCAGGACTATTATTCGATCTCGCTGGGCATGAGCTGGCCCATCTTCACCGGCCTGAAGCGCAGCGCCCAGGTGGGGGAGATGCACGTGCTGCGCCGGATCATGGACCTCAACGTCCGCCAGCTGAACGACGCCACCCGCCTCGAGGTGGAGAGCCAGTACCGCACCGTCCGCCAGGAGTACGAGAACATCCTGATGGGCGAGAAGAACGTGGAGAGCGCCCGCGAGGGGGCGCGCATCGCCGAGCTGAGCTACAAGGAGGGGATGATCACCATCCTGGAGCTGAACTCGTCCTACAACGAGCTGACCCGGGCCAAGGTCAACTACCTGCAGGCCCTGTACAACTATAACATCGCCATCGCCGAGCTGGAGAAGCTGACCGGCGTCGTGCTGAACGGAGGAGTCGCATGAAAAAGACATCGATCGCATTGTTGCTGGTTCTCGCCCTGGGCCTGTCCTTCTGCGCCAAGAAGCAGGAAACGGCCGAGCTGCAGCAGAAGCCGCTGCTGGTGAAGGTGCAGGCGCCCGTGCAGGGGACGCTGACCAACGATTTCAACTATAAGGGCACCGTCAGCGCCTGGAAGACGGCCAACATCGCCCCCGAGGCCTCAGGCCGCGTGGGCCGCATCCTGAAGAAGCAGGGCGACAAGGTCGTTGCCGGCGAGCTGCTGGCCACCCTGGACCTGACCTCGCTCGAGCTGCAGCAGAAGCAGGCGCGCGCCGCCGTCGCCGTGGCCGACACCGCCTTCCAGAACGCGCGGCTGAACGAGGAGCGCATGCGCAAGCTGTTCGAGAGCCAGGCCGTCTCCTCCATGCAGTACGAGAGCGCCAAGCTGGCCCGCGACGCCGCCGACACCCAGCTCAAGAGCGCCAAGGCCACCCTCGACCTGGTGGACTACACCGTGAACAAGTCCAACATGCGCGCCCCCTTCGCCGGCATCATCGCCGCCAAGAACATGGAGGAGGGCGACATGATCAACCCCATGATGGGCATGGGCCAGACCATCCTGACGCTGATGGACCTCTCCAAGGTCAAGGTGGCGGTCGACGCGCCGGCCGAGGAGATCGAGCGCATCCGCATCGGCCAGACGTGCCGGGTCACCATCGCCTCGCGCCCGGGCGAGACCTTCGCCGGCGAGGTCTATTCCAAGAACCTGGCCGCCGACCCGCTCTCCAAGACCTTCAAGGTCGAGGTGAAGGTCGACAACCCCGACATGAAGATCAAGGCCGGCGTCTACGCCGACATCGCCATCGAGTACGTCCGCAAGGAGAACGTCACCCTGCTGCCCCTCAGCGCCCTGCTGGCCGGCGACCGCGAGGTGATGGTCGACGACAACGGCGTGGCGCGCAAGCGCGCCGTCACCGTCGGCGAGAGGAACCACACCCGCTTCGAGGTGCTGTCCGGGGTAAGCGCCAATGACCGCGTGCTGGTCGAGGGCAGCTACGACCTGAAGGATGGGACGGCCATCGCCGTGGCCGGGGAAAAATAAAATGAAGATCGTCGACTTTTCGCTCAAGAAACGGGTGACGATGTCCATGGTCGTCCTGGTCATCGTCATCCTGGGCATGATCTCGTTCACCAAGCTCGGGCTCGACATGCTGCCCGACATGGACTACCCCTACATCACCGTCATCACCACCTACAGCGGCGTCTCGTCGGAGGACATCGAGCAGAACGTCACCCGGCCGGTGGAGCAGTGGGTCTCCACCGTCTCCAACATCAAGAAGCTGCAGTCCATCTCGCTGGAGGGGCAGTCGGTGGTCATGATCGAGTTCGAGTGGGGGGTCAACCTCGACTTCGCCGCCCAGGACGTGCGCGACACCATCGGCATGTACTCGCAGTACCTGCCCGAGGGCGCCGACGATCCCTTCGTCGTCAAGTTCAACTTCTCGCAGATGCCGATCATCGCCTACGGTGTCACCGGCGGCGGCATGAACCTCAGCAAGCTGCGCGACTACATCGACAACGAGGTGGCCACGCGGCTGGAGCGCATCGAGGGCGTGGCCTCGGCCGCCGTCTTCTCGCCGGAGTTCAACGAGGTGCAGGTCGTCGTCGACAAGGGCAAGCTCGAGTCGCGCGGCCTGAACATCGGCCAGGTGGAGGGGGCCATCCAGGCCTCGAACATCAACCTGCCGGCCGGCTACCTGACCGAGAACCACAAGGAGTACCTGCTGCGCACGCTGGGCGAGTTCAAGACCGTCGGCGAGATCGACGATGTCCTGGTCGGCCTCAGCCGCGGCGGCGCCCCGGTCTTCCTCAAGGACATCGCCCGGGTGAGCGAGGCCCCCAAGGAGGAGCGCCTCAAGCTGCGCATGAACGGCACCTCGGGCATCATGATGATGGTCACCAAGAGCTCGGGCGCCAACTCGGTGCTCGTCGCCCGCCAGGTCAAGAAGGTCCTGGCCCAGGTAGAGCCCACCCTCAAGGAGGGGGTGAAGTTCCACGTCTGGCTCGACATGTCGCGCATCATCGAGATGATGTCCAAGAAATCGACCAAGAACATCTTCATGGGCGGCATCCTGGCCATGCTGATCATCTTCCTCTTCCTGCGCAACCTCAAGCCGACCGTGGCCATCGGCATCACCATCCCGCTCTCCATCGTCGTGGCCTTCATCGCCTTCTACGTCATGGGCTACACCCTGAACCTGATCACCCTGGGCGGCCTGGCGCTGGGCGTCGGCATGCTCGTGGATAACGCCGTGGTGGTCATCGAGAACATCTTCCGCCACCTGCAGCTGGGGCTCAGCCCCACCGAGGCGGCGCGCAAGGGCACCTCGGAGGTCGGGATGGCCATCGCCGCCTCCACCCTGACCACCGTGGCCGTCTTCTTCCCCATGATGTTCGCCACCGGCATCGCCGGCCGCATGGCCCAGAGCCTGTCGGTCTCGGTGATCATCTCGCTTTTGGCCTCGCTCTTCGTGGCCCTGACGATCGTCCCCATGCTGGCCGCCTGGATGTTCCGCGTCCACCGCCGCAAGGGCCCCAAGGACCTGGCCGAGGGCATCGTGGCCCTGGGCGAGGACAAGTTCATGAAGTACCGCAACCTCTACGAGGGCTGGCTGCGCAAGGCGCTGGCCAAGCGCAAGCAGGTGCTGATCGTGATCGTCGCCGCCTTCGTGCTCTCGATGGTGGGCGCCAGCTTTTTAGGCACCGAGTTCATGCCCTCGACCGACACCTCCATGCTCTACCTGAAGCTCTCCATGCCGGTGGGCACCAACATCGAGGAGACCGACCGCATCGTCCAGTACCTGGAGAAGGAGTCGCTCAAGGACCCCAACGTCATCACCACCTTCGTGCAGGTGGGCAGCAGCGAGCAGAACGCCCAGGACACCGCCCAGGGCACCGGCGCCGCCGGCTCCTACGAGGCGATCATCTACGCCTACCTCAAGCCCAGCGGCGAGCGCAAGGAGTCGGACAAGCAGATCCTCGAGCGCTGGCGCAAGTCGTTCCCAACGCTGGAGAACAGCCGGATCACGGCCATCGACATCGCCGGCGCCTCGATGATGGGCGGCTCGAACAACCCCATCGAGATCCAGTGCTACGGCCGCGACATGGGCCGGCTGGAGTCCATCGCCGAGAGCATCCGCGACACCATCAGCGGCGTCAAGGGCATCCGCGACGTGAGCATCTCGCTGCAGAAGAGCAAGCCCGAGATCCAAATGCACATCAAGAAGGAGGAAGCCTCCAAGCTGGGCCTGACCCCCTACGACATCTCGCGCCAGGTGCGCACCTACACCATCGGCACCGTGGTCTCGCGCATGATCCTGGAGGGCGAGGACCGCGACATCCGCGTCAAGCTGGCCGAGGGCGACCGCGGCACCATCGAGGACTTGCGCAAGCTGCCCATCCAGACCCCGACCGGCGCCAAGGTCTACCTCTCCGAGGTCGCCGAGTTCAAGAGCCAGTTCGGGCCGGTGCGCATCGACCGCGAGAACAGCGTGCGCAAGGTGACGGTCGGCGCCAACTTCGTCGGCCGCGACCTGGGCTCGATCGTGCGCGACATCCGCAAGCGCACCGAGGGCATCAACAAGCGCCTGCCGGAGGGCTATTTCATCGAGATGGCCGGTCAGTACGAGAACATGACCGAGACCTTCACCACCCTGGGCTTCGCCCTGCTCATCGCCCTGGTGCTGACCTTCGCCGTGATGGCCTCGCTCTACGAGAACCTGAAGTTCCCCTTCATCAACATGTTCACCATCCCGCTGGGCTTCATCGGCGTGGTCGTCCTGCTGTTCCTCACCCACACCACCATCAACATGGGGGCGATCATGGGCTTCATCATCCTGGTGGGCATCGCCGTCAACAACGGCATCGTTATGGTCGACTACATCAACCAGCTCATCGACGGAGGCATGGACCGGCTGCAGGCGGTGGTCGAGGGGGCGGCGACGAGGCTGCGCCCGGTGCTGATCACCTCGGTGACCACCATCGTCGGCATGATCCCCATGGCCATGACCACCAAGCAGGGCGGCGAGATGAGCGCGCCCATGGCCGTGGCGCTGATCGGCGGCATGACGGCCACCACCTTCCTGACCCTGTTCTTCATCCCCGTGCTGTACACCTATTTCGGCAAGATCCAGACCAAGTAGGCTTTAAAAAAGGGGCGGGGGCATTCCCCGCCCCTTTTTTTGGACTAGAGTGACAAGTGACGAGTGACGAGTGACCAGGAAGAACAGTCAAAGGCAAGGGTTCTACGAGCAAACAAGTCGGACATCAGAGCGAACGAAAGCTTTTTGATATCCTTTCAGAACTGAAGTAATCTTGATTCGTTCATTCTGAGTTCGAAGCCATCGGCTGGCAAGTGCATTTCCTCGTCACTTGTCACTTGTTACTCGTCACTGATGCTTGG
>DAHVOV010000400.1 GCA_027318645.1 Candidatus Aminicenantota bacterium | reverse complement strand
CCGGGCGCCGCCGCCGCGGGCTGGCCGGCGGCGCGCCGCCGCCGGCGGCGCAGCGGGTTGAAATCCAGCAGCCGCTCCCAGTTGATCGCCTTCTCCAGCGAGGAGAAGCGGTAGAGCCAGAAGCCCAGGGCGGTCAGGAAGAGGGTCGGCGCCCACGAGCCCCAGAAGGGGGAGACAATGCGCTTGACGATCAGGTTGCGGCCGGCGGTCATGAACACGTAATAGAGGAAGATGATGCCCAGCGAGATGACGAAGCCGCTGGTCTTGCCGCCCTTGCGGGTGGAGATGCCCAGTGACATGCCGAGGAAGCCCAGCGCCAGGCAGGCGAAGGGCAGGGCGAACTTCTTGTGGAACTCCAGGCTCAGCATCACGTCGTTCGGGGTGGCGCGCAGGCGGCGCAGCAGCTCGGGGAAGACCAGCTGGGTGCTGCGCCGGCGCTGGCGGAAGGGGACCAGGCTGCTGACCGCCTCGCTTTTCAGCGAGAACAGGGTCAGCGAGTACTTGCCCGGCTCCTCCTTCTTGAAGGAGTGGACCGCGCCGTCGCGCAGGACGATGGCGCTCTCCTTCTGCAGGTCACCCTTCAGGAAGCGGCCGCTGCGGGCCAGGATCAGCGTGTCCTCCTCCGCCTTCTTGGTCGAGTACAGCAGGACGTTGCGCCACTCGCCGTCGCGCCCCTGGTCGGGGAAGTACAGGGTGTAGAAGGGCAGGCCGCGGTAGACGACCCCGGGCTTGATGTCCGACACGGCCTGCGAGAGGGCGACGCCGGTGAGCAGGCGGTTGAAGCGGTAATTGCCCTCGGGGGCCAGGAACATGATCAGCCAGGACGAGACGAGCCAGGTGGCCAGCGAGAAGAGCAGCACCGGGCGCAGCAGCTGGCGGTTGCGCACGCCCATGGTGCGGAAGGCCACGATCTCCGAGTCGGAGCTCAGGCGGCTCATGCCGGCCAGCACTCCCATCAGCGTGGCCATGGGGATGGTGAAGGAGAGGAGGTCGGGGAGCATGTAAAGGAGGATCTTCAGGATCGTCCCGGTCGTCGCCCCCTTGGTGATCAGGGTCTTGGACAGGAGGAGGATCTGGTTGACCAGCAGGGTGAAGGTGTAGACCAGCAGCCCGATGGCGAACGGCGAGGCGATCTCCTTCAGGACGTAGCGGTCGAAGGCCCTTTTCATCCGGAAATCATAGCACAAGGCCGGCGCCTTGGGAACCGCGCCCTCAGGGGGCCAGGGCCAGCGGCGCCGGCGTGAACGAGAGGGCGAAGACGGCCAGCGCCGCGACGGCCAGCAGCCGGCGCCGGCGGTCGAGCCGCTCCGCCTCGAAGACCGGCGGGTGGCGCAGGCCGATCAGCGTGGCCATCAGCGCCCAGAGGAGCCATCCCTGCCAGAAGAAAACGCCCAGGGCGACCAGGACGGCGACCGAGGCCACGCCCGCGGCGTACGCCTTCTTCCTGCCGGCGACGGCGTAGAGGATGTGGCCGCCGTCGAGCTGGCCGATGGGGAACAGGTTGAAGGCCGTGGCCAGCAGGCCGAACCAGCCGGCGAAGGCCATGGGATGGACCAGCAGCTCGCTCCCCGGCGGCAGCGTGCCGACGATGAGGCGCGCCAGCAGGGTGAAGAGCAGCGGCTCGCCCAGGGTCAGGCCGCCGTCCAGCGCCCCGCGCGCGACGACGCGCGAGGAGGCGATGCCGGCGGCGATGAGCGGCAGCGCCGCAACGAACCCGGCCAGCGGTCCGGCCAGGCCCACGTCGAACAGCGCCCGCTTCGAGGAGAACGGCGAGCGGATCTTGATGAAGGCGCCGAAGGTGCCGATGAGGGTAGGCGCCGGCAGGAAATGGGGCAGGGTGGCCTCGATGCCGTGGCGGCGGCAGGCGAGGAAGTGGCCCATCTCGTGGACCAGCAGGATGCCCAGCAGCGGCAGGGAATAGGAGAGCCCCCACAGCCAGGCACTGGGATGGCGCCAGAGGAAGCCCCAGAAGCCTTCGCCCGCGCCCAGGCGGACCTCATGAAAGGAGATGTGATACTGGACGCCGATGACCAGGGTGAAGGCCAGGGTGAGGAGGAAGAGGATCAGCGGCACCCCGACCCGGCGGAACGGCCCCGGCGCGTTCATGCGCGGCAACGAGCCGGCTCGGGGCGCACTCCCGGCCTTGGGGGGACGAGGGCGGACAAAAAAGGGGGAACGGGGCGGATTACTGCTTGACGCAGGAATCGGTGGGGCACACCGAGGCGCACTGCGGTTCCTCGAAATGGCCCTTGCACTCCACGCACTTGCTGGCGTCGATCACATAGTACTGGTCGCCCTGGGAGATGGCCTGGACGGGGCAGACCGCTTCGCAGGCGCCGCAGCTGATGCAGGTATCGATGATCGTCAATGCCATTGTTTCCTCCTTTAAGGGAAAATCATTTTATTATCAAAACCCCGGCTTGTCAACC
>DAHVOV010000364.1 GCA_027318645.1 Candidatus Aminicenantota bacterium | reverse complement strand
CGTAACGCGTGACGCGTAACGAGTAACAGCGAATAGCTGAACTTTTCATATGCTTGAACAAAGCAAAAGATATTGGCCGGACATTTGAGCCTGGCATTAAAAGCGGCCAATTCATGGAAGGTGCGTGTTCGCAGCAGTGATCGCAGAACTTGCAGAATGGAGCGATTTAGGACGAAGTACTTTCCCTTTTTTCGAGGTTCTGTGTTTGCCGTTACTTGTCACGCGTCACTTGTCACTGAGCGCGGCGCTTCGCCCCTTTATGCTGTTGCCGTACGCCGTCTGCCGTCAGCCGTATGCCAAGTTCTATTCTTTGATGTCGCTCAAGTCCCTGATGATCATGACGTCATAGTCGCCGAGGCGCTTGAACCCCGCCTTGCGGTAGAGGCCCAGGGCCTTGTGGTTGTCGCGGTGCACCTCGATCTTCACCTGCAGGCCGGTCTCCTTGGCGATCTTCAGCGACTCGCGCAGCAGGGGCTTGGCGAGCCCCATGCCCTGGCACTCGGGGGCGATGGCGAAATGGTGCAGGTAGAGGCGCCGGCCGTCGTTGGTCAGCCAGGAGGTGCCGACCACCGTGTCGCGCTCGCGGTCGACCAGCACCAGCAGCCGGCCGTTGCGGCGCAGGGTGTTCTCGATCACCTCGGCGGAATCCCCCCGTCCCGGCGTGCTCATCCCCGATTGCTCCCAGATCTCGGCCACGTGGGGGTAGTCAGCGGCCCAGTAGTCGCGGACGAAGAACCCTTCGCCGTTTTTCATCGCCTAGTTGTACCCGCGACGGGGGTGAAAAGTCAAGTAGCCAGCGGAGCTCGGCGGACGGCAGCAGCCATGGAGGATTTGCAGTGACGAGTGACAAGTGACGAGTGACGAGGAAAAAAGGAACTCCGCATGCGGAAACAGATGGCGCATGCTAAATTCGAACTCAATGGGGAAGAGCGGCAAAGGCGGAGTGGGAAAGATTGTAGACAGGGCTTTTCCCACTCTGTCCTCCCTCTCTCTTCCCTCATTCTTCCCTGTCTCTTCCCTTGAGCCTCGGACGCTGGAGTTGAATTTGCCGTTTGGCTATAATCGAAATGGAACCAAAGGAGCATCATGAAAAAGAACATCATCGCCACCGTCCTTGTCCTGGCCTTGTCCGTCCTGGCGCTGCCCGCCGCCGACGAGCCGCTGCCGTCGCCGCCGCTGGCCAGGAAGGTCCCCAAGGAGCTGGTCATCCACGGCCACGCCCGCAGCGACGAGTACTACTGGCTGAACCAGCGGGAGAACCCCGAGGTCATCGAGTACCTGCGGGCGGAGAACGCCTATACCGACGCCGTGATGAAGCCCGCCCAGGGGCTGCGCGAGACCCTGTACCGGGAAATGGTCGGCCGCATGAAGCCGGACGACGCCTCGGTGCCCTATCTCGAGAACGGCTACTGGTACTTCACCCGCTACGAGAAGGGCAAGGACTATCCGCTCTATTGCCGCCGCAGGGGATCGCTCCAGGCCGCCGAGAAGGTCCTGCTGGACGGCAACCGCATGGCCGCCGGCGAGAAATACTTCCAGATCGGCTCGTTCGCCGTCAGCCCCGACAACGCCATCCTGGCCTACAGCGTCGACACCGTGTCGCGCCGCCAGTACCGCATCCGCTTCCGGGACCTGCGCAGCGGCCGCGACCTGGCCGACGAGATCAGGATGACGGCCGGCAGCATGGCCTGGGCCGCCGACAGCCGCACCGTTTTCTACCCGGTGATCGACCCCGAGACGCTCCGCTCCTACAAGGTATGCCGCCATCGGCTGGGGGGCGCCGCCGCGGCCGACGCCACGGTCTACGAGGAGAAGGACGAGACCTTCGACGTGGGCATCGACCTGAGCCGCTCGCGGCGCTTCCTGCTCCTCTCCAGCCACAGCACCCTGAGCGACGAGTACCGCTTCCTCGACGCGGCGCGGCCCGAGGGCGCGTTCACGGTGTTCCAGCCGCGGCAGCGCGGGCTGGAATACAGCATCGACCACCTCGACGGCCGCTTCTTCGTCCTGACCAACGACGGCGCCGAGAACTTCAAGCTCATGACCGCCGCCGAGGACCATACCGGCCGCGACTCCTGGCGCGAGCTCATCGCCCACCGCCCCGACGTCCTGCTGGAGGATTTCGAGCTCTTCGCGCGCTACCTGGTGCTGGGCGAGCGCCGCGCTGGGTTGACGCAGATCCGCGTGCTGCCCTGGGGCGAGCGCGACGGATACGTCATCGAGTTCCCCGAGCCGGCCTACACGGTCGGGACGGCGTTCACCGCCGAGCCCGGCAGCGACCGGATGCGCTTCACCTACACCTCGCTGACCACGCCGCCCTCGACCTACGAGTT
>DAHVOV010000352.1 GCA_027318645.1 Candidatus Aminicenantota bacterium | reverse complement strand
AAGTAAAAAGGCAAAAGTAAGAGATTAAGCACCAAATAAATTCCAATGCTCGAAACGAGAACCATTTCAGTTTCTTTTCTTTTTTTTGGTCACTTGAATTTGTGACTTGGAATTTCTATCTTACCAAGTCATGTGTCACTTGACACGATCGTTCGACATATTGTTCGAGCGAGGTTTTTAACTTTTGCCTTTTGCCCTTTTACTTTTGCCTTGGTTTTGTGAAATTCAGTTCTTGAGCTTGAACAGGGGCTGGCCGACGCGGAGCAAGGATCCCTCCCCGGCCAGCGTCTCTTCGACCAGGTCGGCGGGGACGACCAGCACGATCGTCGAGCCCATGGCGAAGCGGCCCATCTCCGCCATCTGCCGCACCGGGATGTCGCAGGGCTGCCAGGCGCCGGCCGCCGGCAGGCCGTGCTCCAGGTACTCCAGGCCGATGCTGCCCACGAACGTGGCGCCGACGGCGGCCATGTAGAGCGGCCGCGTCGGCAGGGCGAAGCGGGTCACCGCCCGCTCGTTGCGGATGTAGAGCCGCCTGACCCGCCGCACCGAGAAGCCGTTGACCGGGAACAGGCGGGTGCCGCCGTGGAAGCAGCCGGTGATGCGGGCCGACAGCGGGTAATGGAAACGGTGGTAGTCGCGGGGGGAGAGGTAGATGGTCGCCACGAGCCATTGCGCGGCCGGGTCGAGCTCCTCCGCCAGGAACCCGTTCAGGGAGTAGGTCCAGCCCTTGACCTGGGTGGCGGCGTCGCCGGAGACCCGCTCGAGCCCGCTCAGCCGGCCGTCGGCCGGCGAGAGCAAGAGGCCGTCATTGACGGCCAGCGGCCGTCGCGCCGGATCGAGGGGACGCAGGAAGAAGTCGGCGAGCGACGGGTAATCCTCCGCCCCGCCGCGGAACCCGTCCATGGATATGCCGTAATGGCGCTGGAAGCGGCGGATCATCCAGCGGGCCAGGAAGCGCGGCCGGCGCAGGCGCATGATCCGGCCGTACCCGCGGCTGAGCGGGACCCATGACAGCGGAGCCAGCAGGGCGCGACCGATGAATCGGGAAATGTGGTTCATGGTTCATGCCCATTTTACCCGCAGCCCCGAGGGGAATCAATCCTTGGCCATGCGAGTAATAATTGGGATAAGTGGCGATCAGTTTTTCTTGCTAACGTCTATCGTCTACCATCTAACGTCTTCTTCATCGCCTTGCCGCGCCGGCGAGGCCGTGGTATCCTGAAGCGTGAATCCCCCGACCCCCGGAACGACCTGCAGGAAGATCGCCGCCTTCTGGCTGCCCCTCTTCTCCACCTGGCTGATGATGGGGGTGGAAGGGCCTTTCATCGCCGCGATCATCGCCCGCCTCGCCGGCCCCACGTTCAACCTGGCCGCCTACGGCGTCGCCTTCTCGCTGGGGATGTTCTTCGAGTCGCCGATCATCATGATGCTCAGCGCCGCCAATGTCCTGGTCAAGGGGCGGCGCTCCTACCTCAAGCTCCGCCGCTTCAATCTCCTGCTGAACCTGCTGATCACCGCCGCCATGGGCGTGGTCCTGCTCCCGCCGCTCTTCGCCGCGCTGACCGAGGGGATCATCGGCATGCCGCCGGAAGTGGCGAAGCTGACCCAGCGCGCCACCCTGCTCCTCCTGCCCTGGCCGGCGGCCATCGGCTTCCGCCGCTTCTACCAGGGGATCCTGATCGGCAACCACCTGCCGCGGCGGGTGGCCTACGGCACGCTGGTGCGCCTGGGCTCGATGGCGACGACGGCGCTGCTCCTCGACCGCTTCTCGGGGTTGCCCGGCGCCTGCGTCGGCACCGCCGCCCTGTCGACCGGGGTGGTGATGGAAGCGCTGGCCAGCCGGCTCATGGCCGGGGCGCTGGTGCGGCGCTTGTTGGCCGGCGGCCCGCCGGGAACAGCGGAGGACGAACCCCCGAGCCGCCGCGAGCTGGCCGCGTTCTATTTCCCGCTGGCCATGACCTCGCTGCTGGGGCTGGCTGTCCATCCCCTGATGTCGTTCTTCCTGGGCAAGGGGCGGCTGCCCATCGAGTCGCTCGCCGTCCTGCCGGTGGTGAACTCCCTCACCTTCTTGTTCCGCAGCGCCGGCCTCTCCTTCCAGGAGGCGGCCATCGCCCTGCTGAAGCGCGGCAGCGGCAGCTACCGCCCGCTGC
The DNA here is from genome assembly GCA_027318645.1 of Candidatus Aminicenantota bacterium. Taxonomy (GTDB): domain Bacteria; phylum Acidobacteriota; class Aminicenantia; order UBA2199; family UBA2199; genus UBA2199. The sequence continues at coordinate 3,085 of DAHVOV010000352.1, read as the reverse complement.
GCCGGTTCGCCTGGCTCCTGGCCGCGGCCACCTCGGGGCTGCTGCTGGGGATCGCCTTTTCCCCGGCCGTAGGCTGGTGGTTCCGCGGCGTCTCGGGGCTGGCCCCCGCCCTCGCCGGGCTGGCCGTCGTCCCCATCCGCATCTTCACCCTCATCCCGGCCCTGGAGGTGCTGCTCGCCTTCCAGCGCGCCCGCTTCGTCGTCGCCGCGCGCACGCGGCCGATCACCCTGGCCACGGCCGTGGAGCTGGGGGTCATCGCCTCCGTCCTCTGGCTGACGGTCTCGCTGAGCGGCCTGGTCGGCGTCACCGCCGCCGCCGTCGCCGCCATGAGCGGGCGCGTTTGCGCCGTCGCCTACCTGCAGAAAGCCCTGGGCCGGGCGGCAGGGGACGCGGCGACCGCCTGAAAAAGGAGCCGAAGCGCGCAGGCGGCGCGCCTAGCGCTTCGTCAGCAGGTCGTAGAGGACCTTTCCGAAGAGGAGCAGCAGGGTGAAGAGGAACACCGGCCGGATGACCCTGCCGCCGCGGCGGATGACCATCCGGCTGCCGACCAGGTTGCCGGCGATGCCGGCGACGGCGGCGGGAATGCCGATGGCGTAGATGACCTTGCCGTGGGCGACGAAGGTGGCCACGGCGGCGACGTTCGAGGCCAGGTTCACCACCTTGGTGTTGGCGTTGGCCGTGACCAGGTCATACTTCAGCGCCAGGGTGAAGAACAGGATGAGGAACATTCCCATGCCGGGCCCGAAGAACCCGTCGTAGAACCCGAGGAGCAGGGCGGCCGGGGCGGCAACGAGGAATTTCCTGCGGCGCGGCAGGTCGGCGGAGCGGTCCTCCCGCCCCAGCGAGCGGTTCGCCAGGGTGAAGACGGCCACCAGCGGGACCAGGACGACCAGGAGCCAGCGCAGGAAGGCGGAGCTCAGGAGCAGCACGGCGCTGGTGCCCAGGAACGAGCCGCCCAGGGCGAAGAAGGCGCTGAGCAGGGCCACGCCGACGTCGATCAGCCCGTGCCGGTGGTAGCGCAGGGTGGCGAAGAGGGTGCCGAAGCTGGAGGAGAACTTGTTGTTGCCCAGGACGAAGTGGGGCGGCAGACCGGCCGCCATGTAGGCGGGCACCGACAGCAGGCCGCCGCCGCCGGCGATCGAGTCGACCAGGCCGGCCAGGAAAACGGCCGGCAGCACGATCAGGAAGACGTGGAAGGAGAGGGGCGTCATGCGGTCAGGACCCGGCGTACTGGTCGTGCCAGAGATGGAACTGCATCAAGGCCCAGAGGCGATGGGCGTGATCGGCGCGGCCGGACAGGTGCTCGGCGATCATGGCCTGCACCTCGGGCCAGGAGAAGTAGCCCATGGCGCGGATCCTCGTCTCCGCCAGCGTCTCCAGCATCAGCTCCTTCAGCTCCGCCCGGAGCCAGTTCTTGATGGGGATGGAGAAGCCTTCCTTCTGGCGGTAGATGGTGGCGTCGTCGAGGATGCCCTCCATGGCCTTCTTGAAGAACCACTTGCCGGTCCGGCCGCGCACCTTCCACTGCGGCGGCAGGGAGAAGGCGAATTCGACCAGCCTGCGGTCGAGGAGCGGGGCGCGCGTCTCCAGCGAGGCGGCCATGCTCATGCGGTCGACCTTGACCATGATGTCGTCGGCCAGGTAGGTCTTCAGGTCGAGGTAGAGGTCCTGGTTGATGCCGGCAAAGCGGCGGCCGCGCTCGAAATAGGCGCGGAACGGCTCGCGCTCGTGCAGGTCGGCCGCCCCGCTGCGGGCGAAGAACTCGGGGCTGTACAGCCGCTCCTTCTGCCGCGCGGTCAGGAAGATCATCCAGCGGAAATGGCGGTCGGCCGGCGGGTTGGCGAAGCCCTCGGCGAAGCGCTTGAGGCGGTTGACCGTCCCCTTCTTCATTCCCGTGGGCGGCAGCCGGCGCAGGGCGGCGCGGCCCAGCGCCGTCAGCGGGCGCAGCGGGGCCGGGTCGAGGAAACGGGCCAGCTTCTGGGCGGCGTAGTGCTCGTAGCCGCCGAAGACCTCGTCGCCGCCGTCCCCGGACAGGGCGACCGTGACCTGCTCGCGGGCCGTGCGCGAGACCAGGTAGGTGGGGAAGTTGGAGAAGTCCCCCAGCGGCTCGTCGAGGAACCGCGCCAGGTGCAGCACCAGCTCGCGGATGTCGGCCTTCAGCGTCCGCTCATGGTGGTCGGTCCTGAACCTGGCGGCCACCCGCCGCGAGTGGGGCAGCTCGCTGTAGGAGTGCTCCTCGAAGCCGATGGAGAATGTGCGCACCGGCAGCGAGGAGGCGCGGGCCATGAAGGCGACGACGGCGCTGGAGTCGATGCCGCCGGAGAGGAAGGCGCCCAGGGGGACGTCGGAGATCATGCGCAGGCGCACCGACTCCTCGAGCAGCGCCAGGAACTCGTCGCGGGCGCGGCCGAAGTCGGGCGGCCCCTCGCGCGGCTCGACGTCCCAGTATTCGCTGACCTGCGCCCGGCCGTCCGCGAAGACCAGGGCGTGGCCGGCGGGAAGCTTGCGCACGGCCCGGAAGATGGAGCGCGGGGCCGGCACGTACTCCAGGGTCAGGAACAGATCGAGCGCCTCGGGGTCGATCTCGCGGGGAACGCCAGGGAACTCCAGGATGGACTTGATCTCCGAGCCGAAGACCAGCCCGTCGCCGAGCAGGGCGTAATACAGCGGCTTCTTGCCCAGCGGGTCGCGGGCCAGGACCAGGCGGCGGCGGCGCCGGTCGTATATGGCGCAGGCGAACATGCCGCGCAGGCGGTCGACGAAGTCGAGGCCGTATTCCTCGTAGAGGTTGACCACCACCTCGGTGTCGCTCTGGGTGCGGAAGACGCGGCCGCGCCCCTCCAGGTCGCGGCGCAGCTCGGGGAAGTTGTACACCTCGCCGTTGTAGGCGATCCAGCAGTCCCCGGAGCTCGAGGCCAGGGGCTGGTGGCCGGTCGTGAGGTCGATGATGCTCAGCCGCCGGGCGGCGAGGCCGACGCCCGGCTCCAGGAAGAAGCCGTCATCGTCCGGGCCACGGTGGACGATGCGGTCGTTCATCCGCTTCAGGGTGGCGGCGTCGGCCCCCTCCTGGAGATGGAAAAATCCG
>DAHVOV010000347.1 GCA_027318645.1 Candidatus Aminicenantota bacterium | reverse complement strand
ATCGGGATCGAATGGTGCATGTTTCCTCCTTGGGAATGGATCCGCGAAAAAAAGGAGGAAGCGCTTCAGCAGCGCAGGCCGAAGAGCGGGAAGCCGGCGGGCGGGGAGCCGCTCCAGGCAGGGCGGCAGGCGGCCGGCGCGGCAAAAGCCGGCGCCAGGGCGGTCATCCCGGCCGGCAGCGGCGCGGGCCCGCTGCGGCCTTCCGCGGAGCGGCGGACGACGCCGGCAGCGGCCAGGAGCGCCGGGGCGGCGAGAAGGACGTCGACGCATCCCGCCTCGAAGCGGCGGGCTGCGGGTCCGCCGTGAGCCGTCCGGTCATGATCCTGGTGGCGGCACGAGCAGGAGCCGGAGAACAGCTCGCCGCGCGCCGGGCGGTCGAGGCGCAAGCAGACGACCGGCTCGGGCAGGAGGCCGCCCAGGGATTGGGCCAGGCAGGCGAAGCCGGCCAGGACCAGGGCGATGGCGTGCCGGCGGGGAAAGCGGGATGCGGGGCGCATGGGCATGCGGACTATAGCAAAATCGGCGCCCGGCGTCAATGCGGGGCTGCGGGCTATGCCTTGCGCTTCATCCCCTTGGCCATCCACTTGCGGGCCAGGACCAGCGCGATGGGCGACACCATGGCGATGAAGGCGTACATCAGCCACATGGCGCCGGTGCGCATGGGCAGCCCCAGCCCGGGCTTGGGGCAGTAGCGGGCGATGACGTAGCCCGAGTACAGCGAGGTGATCAGCTTGGTCAGGAACCAGGGGAACTGGCCGATGCCCATGTAGAGCCCGGTCTTGCCCTCGGGGGCGATCTCCGCCACCCACTGCAGGAAGCGCGGCTGCCACATGGCCTCGCCCACGGACATCACCAGGATGAACAGCAGGAACAGGTAGACGTTGGGGCCGGCGGCGAGCAGGAAGGTGGGCAGCGCCATGACGAAGGTCCCGGCGATCATCATCCGGTAGACGTCGCGGCGGGCGGTCAGGGCGGCGATCAGCGGCGAGAGGACGAAGATCAGCACCGGGTTGAGGTTGGAGAACACCTCGAAGTAGCGGCTGACGCCGGTGCCGGCGAAGGCGCGGTCGAGGTAGTAGGGGATGGTCAGCCAGTTGTGGGCGAAGAGGGTCTGCACCGGGATGAGGATGAAGATGAAGAAGACGAAGCGGCTGTCGCGGAAGGGGTGGTCGGGGCGCCGGCGCAGGAACTCCCAGACGGCGCCCACCACGGCGATGGCCAGGAGCGGATAGAAATATGCGCCCTTCAGGCGCAGCGAGCCCGAGCGCGCCAGCACCACCAGGGCCAGCGCCGCCAGCGCCAGGGCGATCCAGGCCAGGAACGCCAGCCGCGGCGGATGCGGCGCCTTCGCCTTGGGGGGCGCCGCGGCCTTGGCGTCGGCGGCCGCGTTCTGCTCGGCGGTGTTCATGGCCCGGGTCTCCCGGGCCACGCGCTCGACGGCCTGGCGGTCGATGCGGCGCGTGATCAGCGCCAGGGTCAGCAGGACGCTGAAGAGCATGATGGCGGCGTAGATCCAGAAGACGGCGGCCAGGCCGTTGGGCGGGAACTGGCCGACGAAGGCCTGCCGGGAGTTGGAGGAGATGAACCCCGACAGGAAGGCCCCCAGGTTCATCACGCCGTAGATCACGGCGTAGCCGATGGCCGCCGTCTGCGGGTTGGTGTAGCGCTTGACGCCGGCGTAGGCCGCCGGCATGTACAGGCCATAGGCGACCACGATCAGCAGCAGGCCGCCGGCCATGACGAAGAACATGGCCGAGCCCATCCCCTGCCCCAGCGCCAGCGTGCCGGAAAGGCCCAGCAGCACGTAGCCCAGCATCATGACCCCCAGCGACAGGGCCAGCGACAGGCGCACGCCGATGCGGTCGGAGACGCCGCCGAACAACAGCATGGCGAAGGTGATGCCGCCGGTGACGCCGCCGTAGACCCAGCCCGAGTGCAGGTCGCTCAGCACGACGTTCTCGGCGCAGTACTTGCCCAGGACGGTCAGCAGGCCGAAGTAGACGAGTCCCTCCAGGGTGTAGGGGATGTTGACCCCCCACAGCGCGCGCGGCGCCTTGAGGAAGGCGGAAAAGGTGCGGCCGAGCTCGCCCAGGGTGTTGCGGACGGCGGCGGCCAGGCCGGCGGATGGCTTGTCGCTCATGGCGTCATTCTCCTTTGTTCTTCAGGATGCGCAGGTACAGGATGATCCCGGCCCCGCCCAGCGCCTGCAGGGCCACCATCGTCCAATGGGCCTGGGGCGCGACGGGGAAGGGGCGCAGGCCGACGACCAGCGCCGAGGCCAGCAGCGCCGCGGCGGCATAGGCCCACTGGGCGCGCTTCAGGCCGCGCCGGCCCAGGGCGATCAGCGCGCTCCAGCCCATGGCGGTGAGGCACACCAGGAAGGCGCCGGTCACCGCCGGCGTGCCCGGGCGCGGCGGGTAGAGGAACAGGGACAGGCCCAGGGTCGCCAGGGCGAATAGAGCGGGAAAGGCCAGCAAGGGCAGCTTTTTCATCCGGCGAACATGATAGGGAAACGCCCGCGAAAAGTCAACGAGAACTCTGAGCGTCCAGAACTCCAGGGAAGAGAGAGAGAAGTCAAAGGGAAAGGCAGAGGGAGGACAGAGTGGGAAAGAAGCTTTGAAAGGGCTTTTCCCACTCCCTCTTCCCTCATTCTTCCCTCACTCTTCCCTCTCTCTTCCCTTTCTCTTCCCCGTGTTTTCCCAGCTGTCGCTCCAGTTTACTTTTGCTTTGCCTTCGCCTATAATCCCGGAGCGGAGGCACCCGTGGAAACCTTGAACGTCTTGGGAAAGTACGGCGGCGGCCGCCTGGAGAACGTCCCGGCCATCCAGCACAGCAACCTCTTCCGCCGCGTGCGGGAGAAC
>DAHVOV010000346.1 GCA_027318645.1 Candidatus Aminicenantota bacterium | reverse complement strand
CATCCTTATCACCGTTCGGAACTACAATAACCATGCCCTGTCTTGCACGTGTTAGAAGAACGCGATATGCATTCTTTAGGTAATTTTGGCGATCGGAGGGCTGAGAAAGACCGCCAGCGACTTCTTGCCGGGAAAGACCGTGAATTCCCTTATCGTCCGACTGAAGAGGGATCGCCCCTGCCCGGTAACGGCCAGGTCGGTGCGCGGCTCCCCGCTCCTGCCCAGCAGCAGCAGGCGGACCCGCAGCTCGAAGGAACCGGAACGGGGCGCCTGCCATGAGATCCCCTTGGCCGGAACTCTCAGGGAGGCGAAGGACTCCGAGCCGTCGGGCAAGGACATGCGCTGCCACTTGGAGCTGTCCGCCAGCTGGTAGATCTTCCGCTCGCTCCGCTCCCGGCAGGAGACAACGGCCAGCGCCGACGCGATGACAAGCACGAGCATGAGGGCATGGTTGCGGGGTTTCATCGTCTGGTCGATTTCTCCTGTTGCGCCGGGGCGTCATCGGCCCCGGCCGCCTCTTTGGGCACCCGGAACAGCTTCGTGCCGCCGAAGCGGGCGACCGTCTCCATCCCCCGGGGCTCGGGGTACTCCTGCGCCTCCCTGCGCCCATAGAACAGGTAGTCGATCGGCGAGGAGGACAGCCATTCCCGTCCCGGCGGCTCGTTGACCTTCTCCAGGGCGGAGGTCAGCCCGGCGAGCCGGTCGCGGGCGGCCGCCGGGTCGACGAGGAACGTCTCCAGGTGCATGCGGTCGCCCAGGAAGGTCGGCCGCTCGGCGAAGACCGGCACGATGGAGAAGAACCACTCGCGCCGCCCGGGGGAGGCCTGCACGACGGCGTTGGGCGGCAGGTTGCCGGCGATCCAGCGGGCGAGGCCCATCTCCTCGGCCGGCACGCGCAGGGTGTGCGGCCGGCTGGAGTTGTCCTGGGCGCAGTAGACGTCGCCGACCGCCGTGGGCAGCCCCAGCAGGAACAGGAGCGCCAGCGCCGCAACCAGCGCCTTTCCCGGCTTGAGCAGCGCCGTGCCGTAGACCAGGACGACCTGGATCACCAGCGCCAGCTTGATGGCCACCTCGTCGCCGAGGGGATCGACCTTAACGTAGAAGCAGAGCAGGAACAGCAGCGCCAGGAACGCCAGCAGCGCCAGGGCCAGGGGATTCCCCTCGCGCCGGCGGCCGGCAATCAGCCCGGCCGCGCCCAGGACGACGTAGGGGCCGAAATTGAGCAGCGTCACCGGGACGATCGACCAGGAGAGGTTCACCCACGAGAGCCGGTAGCTCAGCGGTCGCATCATGGCGGTCAGGCGGACGAACAGCAGGGCGAAGCCGCCGCACAGCGCCACCTGAACCAGGAGTCCCTTCCACTTCTCGCGGCCGAGGAACCGGAGGGCCAGGTGGATGCCGGCGAAGGCGAAGGCCACCGCCCCCAGGAAGAAGCTGGAGAGGAAGGAGAACAGGCACAGCACGCCGGCCAGCCCGGTCCGCCTGGCGCGCAGGGCGATGAGCAGCAGGACGAAGAAAGTGAGCGCCTGCAGGTGCATCGGCGTGAACAGGATGGCGCGGTGCAGGGTATCGATCTGCGGCCCGGCGACGAACAGGTTCGACACGCCGTCGAAGTGGACCAGCGAGCGGAAGAACAGCGGGTCGCGGAGGAAGCGCGGCCAGCGCCTCAGGATCAGGTAGACCCCCTCGAAGCTGACCGAAAAGATCAGGATGGAGTTGAACAGCCAGGCCAGGCCGCCCTTCTTCGTCAGCTGGAAAAAGAGATAGAGGGAGACCAGGATGAAGACCATGCCCTGCAGGCCATGGAAGAGAAAGACGGCGTCGCGGCTGGAGGCGCCCAGCGACTTGAGCAGCGCCGGGAAGGAGTAGGACAGATAGTAATAATGAAGCGGCTCCCCGAAATAAAAGAAGGTGTCGAAGGGGAACGGGGCGGCCAGGTTGTTGACCACCGCGAAATGCTTCATGGTCACCGCCCAGAACGAGGCGCGGTAGTGGAAGGCGCCGGCGAAGAACTGGCCGAAGTGGCGGAACGGGAAATAGGTGACGGCGGCGCAGGCCAGCACGGCCGCGGCAAGGTGGAGCCAGGCGCGGGCAGGCTCCGCCAGTTCGGCCGGGGGCCGGCGGCTGACGAAGACCTGGTTGGAGGCCGCGGCCAGCAGCGCCGCCAGCACCAGCGGCGGCAGCCGCAGCAGGACGGCGGCGAACCAGGCGAGCTGGAAGGCCCCCATGCCCAGGGCCAGGGGCAGGAGCCATTCGCCGAACACGCCGCGCGAGTGCGGGAACAGGACCAGGAAGCCCCGGCCGAGGAAGACCATGACCAGGACGACGAGGAGCGCCAGGAGCCCGGCCGGGACGGCGGGCGCAAAGGAGGCGAACGACGCCGCGAAGGCGACGAGCAGCAGCGCGGCCGGCAGGGCGCTCGCCTTCAGTCCGGCCAGCAGGCGTCGGGGAAGAGAGGCAAGATCGGTCGGGTTCACGGCCAGTTTATACAACAGGTCGCGGCACGGCGCAAGCCGGCCCCGCGCCCATTCGGTCCATATTGACAATTCCCCCAGTTTTTATATAATAATATCCTGACCAAAATCCCGCAGAGGAAAATTCTGCCAGGAGGATCTATGTTCCGAAAATTCGTGCTGATCGCTGTATCCATATTCATGCTGGCCGCCGCGGTCGACGCCCAAGTCCTCAAGACCACGGTGCTGAGCGCCGGCCTGTCCGGCAACAACCGCTACCCGGGCATCGGCGAGAACGACAGGGGCGAGCGCCTGGCCATCTGGCGCTGGTCCAACAACGGCATGGCCTACTCGTGGTACCGGGACGGGAAATGGACCAAGCCGGCCCGCATCCCCAACCAGGTGCGCACCGAGGGCGACTATCTGGGCTCCGACATCGTCGCCGACAGCACCGGCCGCTTCCATGCCGTCTGGGAGCTGATGGACCGCGACTGCTATTACGCCAGCTTCAAGGACGGCGCCTGGACCAAGGTCGCGACCATCCCGGTGCCGGGAAAGTACGAGGGCTTCCAGATCGGCCTCGACATCCGCTCCAACGACGAGCTGGTCCTCACCTGGACCGGCAAGCCCACCCGCATCATGAAGGACTGCTTCCTGGGCTTCAAGAACAAGAACGAGACCAATTTCAAGCGCTTCATGAACGTCACCGACGACAAGGAGTCCTCCTCCTCCTCGATGCTCGCCGTCGACGAGGCGGACAACATCTGGCTTACCTGGAAGGGCGAGGAGTTCGGCGGCGAGGAGATCCTCCTCAGCTGCGTCATCAAGCTCGACAAGGACAACCACATCATCAAATCCAGCTTCAAGCAGCTCTCCGGCGAGCAGGCCGGCTGGTCGTTCCTGCAGTGGATCGCCAACAACAAGAAGGGCAAGACCATGGCCATCTGGTGGAAGAACCCCGGCTACTACGCCCGCCTGCACGACGACGCCACCGACAAGTGGTCGACCATCCACACCCTGCCGATCAAGACCGACCGCAAGCCCGACTTCTCCATGTGGTCCAAGGTGGTCGCCCACAACGACGACTTCTGGGTCCTGATGAAGGACGGCAAGTACATCCCCTGGCTGATCAAGTACGACGGCGTCAAGGGCGAATGGGGCAGCGCGCGCCAGCTCACCTACGACGCGGTCTTCTATTACGACATCTACCCGGGGTACGACAACATCCTCATCGCCTGGTGCACGCGCAAGGACCCGAGCCAGGTCGAGTTCGCCACCGTGCCGGTGCCGCCGATGATCCGCGTCAAGTCGGTGGGCGGCGTCGTGCCCCAGACGGGCGTGGAACGCTCGTTCTTCCGCTCCTACCCCTTCAACAAGCTCAGCTGGCAGCCCAACTCGTTCAACGTCGAAAACAACATCAACGTCACCTACTACAACGTCTACCGCCGCGTGCAGGGCTCGGGCGACTTCCCCGAGACGCCCATCATGTCGCGCATCCCCGTCGCCACCACCACCTACAGCGACCTCACCATCGATCCGCAGCTGACCTACGAGTACTACGTCACCTGCATCGCCCTGATCAACGACAAGGAAGTCGAGAGCCCCATCACCGAATAGCGGGGCCAGCGGCACCGGGATGGGGAAGAACGCGAGGCTCGTCACGGCGTTCTTCCTCATCCTGGCGGCCGCCAACCTGGCCCT
>DAHVOV010000320.1 GCA_027318645.1 Candidatus Aminicenantota bacterium | reverse complement strand
CCGACGACGAGGTCCGTCCGCATCACGTCATGGATGAGCGGGATGTGCTTGTCGCCGATCCCCTGGATGTTGTGCTCGCCGTACCCGTTGCGGAGCATCGTCGGGCACTCGGAGGCCTCGACCGCGACGATCCGCGACCCGAACGCTTCCCGCAGGTGGCTGCCCGCGCCGATCGTCCCCGCCGACCTGGTCGGAGAGACGCTGGCCAAGGAGGGATCCTTGCTCCGCGTCGGCCAGCCCCTGTTCACGCTTCGCAGCGGAACCGAGGAGACCCCGAAGACAAAGTAAAAAGGTAAAAGGTAAAAGGGAAAAGTTCGAGCCCTCACCCGATGAATTCAGCGAACTTCCGCGACTGAAGGATCGGTAAGACTGAAAAAAGCCACAGGCACCAAATTCCATCGACCCAAGCAAAGAAAAGAAGTTGAAATGGCCTTCCTTCCGGGCAATGGAATTTTGTGCTTTTTTTACTTTTACCTTTTTCCTTTTTCCTTTTACCTTTTCTGTTCTTCGAAATACTCGGCCATGGTCCGGTGCCGGTGGCGGGCGCTGAACGGCGTGGCCCCCCATTTCACGCCGGCCTGGATCGGCAGGTCCCGCCCCTGCAGGTGCCATCCCTCGCGGCCGGCGAAGTCCCGCAGCACCCTCATGAAGCCCCTCCGTCCCCCGCCCGCGGGCACGGGCGCGGCCGGGCCAGAGCCAGGACGACGATGCCCGCCACGGCCGTCAGCATGCCGGCCAGCTTCAGCCAGGGCAGCCAGTGGCCCAGCACCGCCAGGTCGAGCAGGCTGACCAGGATGGCGTTGGCGCCCGACACGGCCGACGCCGGCCCGGCCTGGCCCAGGGTGACCGCCTTCTTGATCCCCAGCATGCCCAGGGCCAGCGTCCCACCGGCGAGGAAGGCCAGGAGCGTGAGCCGGGGGGCGGCCAGGGCCGGGAAGCGCGCTTGGCCCAGCCAGCGTCCGCCGACGGCCAAAGCGCCGCAGGCGCCGACGGCCAGCCACAGCACGACGACCGCCGTGATCGAATCGCAGCCCTGCCTTCCGGCAAGCTTCAGCAGGAAATTCGTGATCCCGAAGAGGAGCATGGCGGCGACGGCCAGGCCGACGGCGCCCAGCTGGGCGCGGCCGCCGCTGCTCAGGCTCACCAGGGCGATGCCGGCGACGATGACGGCCAGCCCCGCCAATTGCCCGCGAGAGAGCCGCTCGCGGATGAGGGCCCAAGCCAGCAGGGCGACCACCAGCGAGTTGCTCGAGGTCACGGCGACCATGGGGCCCTTGGCCAGCGGGTTGGCCGCCAGGCTGCTTTTCAGCAGCAGCATGCCGAGGGCCAGGGCGACGCCGGCGGCGACGGGCGCCCCATAGGAGCGCCTGCCCGGCATCCCGGAAAAGCCGCGCCCCGTGGCCTTGAGCAGGACGGCGCCGGCAGCGCCGAGCAGGCCGCAGCCGAGCCAGAGGACCATGGCCGCCTTCACGCTGGCGCCGGGGTCCGCCGCGCTCCTCTCCGAGATGTAGCCCAGCAGGAAATTGGTGGCCCCGAAGCAGGCCAGCGAGGCCAGCGCCCAGCCCAGCCAGGCGTGCCGCGACGTTGCCGCGCTCACCCGGGGCGGATCAGCGGCCGGGCCCGCGCAGGACCCGGGCCGGCAGGCCGATGATCGCCCGCAGCAGCTCGAAGACGGCGCTGACCGTCATGCCCAGCAGGCGGAACGGCAGCATCAGCAGCCAGACGAACGGATAGAGGACCAGGGCCAGGATGGCCAGCGGCCAGCACAGGACCAGCAGGATCAGCCACAGCAGGAACTTCGTCATTGCGTCCTCCTTGCACGCGCCCAGGCGCCGGGGCGACGGAGATTTTTTTACCACACTGTGCTAGAATTCACAAACGCCATGAGCGAAGAGTTCCCGCTGCAAAACCTGCTGCCCGGCCGGCTGCGCGCCGGGGTGATCGTCTACCGCGGCGCCGCGCCGCGGCCGGGGACGTCCCTGCGCGAGCGGATCGCGGCGGAGACGTCGGCGCTGCGCGCCTCCGGCGCCGGCGCCCCGGAGCCGGGGTTCGACCTGTCGCGCCGGCTGTACCGTTCCTTCGGCGTCTATCCGACCAAGCACCGGCCTTCGTCGGAAGCGCTGTGGCGCCGGCTGCGCGACCGCGGCGACTTCCCCGCCGTCAACCCGGCCGTCGACCTGACCAACCTGCTCTCGCTGCGCTACCAGGTCTGCTACGGGCTCTACGACCTCGACCGGCTGCAGCCGCCGCTGGCCATCGACGTGGGCCGGGAGGGCGAGGCCTACCCGGGCATCCGCAAGGACGTGCTGAACATGGCGGGCAAGATCGTCGTGCGCGACGGCCGGGGCGCCTTCGGCAACCCCTCCGCCGACTCGCTGCGCGCCTCGGTCTCCGCCGCCAGCCGCGACATCCTGCAGGTGCTCTTTTTTCACCCGCAGGACCCCCGCCAGCAGGAGATCGTCGCCGCCAGCACGGCGGCCTTCGACGAATTCTTCGTCACGACCGAGCGCCGCTCGCTCATCGCCTGACATGACGACCGGCCGCAATCCACACCCTACAGGAGAACCCATGGAGAACACACGGATCAGCGAGAGCTTCCGCGATCCCGACGGCAAATCGTCCATCCGCGGCGTCACGCGCATCACCGGCACCATCAGCGGCCCCGGAGACCTGGAGCTGGACGGGGAGCTGATCGGCGACATGTCGGTCGCGGGGCTGCTGATGGTCGGCGAGAAGGGGTCGGTACAGGGCAAGGTGACGGCGGGGAACATGGTCCTGGCCGGCAGCGTGCGCGGCAAGGTGACGGTGCGCGAGCGGATCGAGGTCCGCTCCAGCGCCCGCATGGAGGGGAACATCGTCTGCCAGAAGATCGCCATCGCCGAGGGCGCCTTTCTCGACGGCGAGGTGCATACCCATAAGGGCAAGCCGCTGGCCCCCGATTATTTCACCGAAAAGCGCCGGGACCTGCAGGCGGCGAAGCCCGCCGGCGACGGACCGGCGAAATAGCCGGGTCCCTCCCTCGCGGACGCCGCCGCCTCGCGGGCGGCGCCCGCCCGCCGCCCTTGACATTTTCCGCGATGCGGATTACAATAGGGCCTAGAATCTTCGGTCATCCACATAGATCCGAGATCAGAGAAGGTCAACCCATGAAAGAGAACCAGGGCATTGCGCCATCCGCAACGGGCGAGGAGAGCTTCGCCGAAATGCTCAACGCTTCGTTCCGCCCCGCCGCCCGCGTGCGCGTGGGCGAAGTCACGACCGGCAAGGTCATCTCCATCGGCCGCGACAGCCTCTTCCTCGACCTGGGCATCCGCGCCGAGGGCATGATCGACCGCGAGGAATGCGAGCGCCAGGGCGAGCTGACGGTCAGGCCCGGCGACCCGCTGCAGGTCCTGGTCACCTCCTTCCGCGACGGCATCTACCGCTGCACGTCGCGCCTGCGCCAGATGGGGCGCGGCGACTCGCGCTCGGCCGCGGCCAAGGACTCGCCCGCCCTGGGCATGCTGCGCGAGGCCTTTTCCGCCCGCCTGCCCGTCGAGGGCAAGGTCAAGGGCGTGAACAAGGGCGGCTTCGACGTCCAGGTCATGGGCCTGAAGGCCTTCTGCCCCATCTCGCAGATCGAGAAGAACTACTGCCAGAAGCCGGAGGTTCACCTGGAGCAGACCTACTCCTTCCTGATCTCCCAGTTCGAGGAGGGCGGCCGCAACATCGTGGTCGGCCGCAAGGAGCTGCTGCTGGCCGAGGAGCGCGAGCGCGCCCAGCGGCTGTGGAGCGAGCTCGAGGTCGGCCAGGCGCGCGAGGGCCGCGTCACCTCGGTCCACGACTACGGCGCTTTCGTCGACCTCGGCGGCGCCGAGGGGCTGCTGCACGTGTCGGAGATCTCCTACCAGAAGGTGCAGAGCGCCAAGGACGCCATCCAGCCCGGCCAGGTCCTGCAGGTGGCGGTGATCAAGCTCGATCCCCAGGCCGGCAAGATCTCCCTCAGCCTCAAGGCGCTGCTCGCTGACCCCTGGACCGCCGCCGCCGACAAGCTGGCGGTGGGCGCCGAGCTCCCCGGCCGCGTCGTGCACATGAAGCCCTTCGGAGCCTTCATCGAGCTCTTTCCCGGCGTGACCGGCCTGCTGCACGTGTCGCGGCTGGGCGTCGGCCGCCGCATCCAGCATCCCAAGGAGATCCTGACGGTCAACGACGAGGTGCGCGTGCGCATCCTGGCCGTCGACCCCGAGCGCAAGACCCTCTCGCTGACCATGGAGGAGCCCGAGGAGGACTTCAGCGGCGAGCTGCAGCGGCTGAACGCCGACCAGCGCAGCGAGTCGCGCCGCGGCGGCGCCATGGCCGACCTCTTCGACGCCGCCCTGCCACGGGATCAGGACTAGTCCTTCTTCGATTGCATCTCCCGTCAATCCGTGCCGAGCGTGATGGATCAGGTGTGCGTTTTTTTTGCGTGTTGTCAAAATTATCCGGCGAAAGATCATGGCAGGATTCAAGCTCCAATTTCCAAGCACCAAATTCCAAATAAGCACCAATGACCAAATGACAAAAACGAAGAAAAGTTTCAGGAAATTGCCTTCGTTTGGAACATGGGAATTTTGAACTTGGGATTTTTTTGGAATTTGGTGCTTGTGATTTGGAATTTACCCCTGCCCATGCCCGTCTGGCCTTCAGATCATCCAGCCTCACTCCACCCAGTGCACGAATTGGGATGAGGAAGCTTTTCAGTAGGGGATGTTCCCCTTCTTTAGCCCCGAGCGGGCGTAGATCAGGCGCATGACCTCGGTGGCCGTCTCCTCGATCGACTTGTAGGTCGCGTCCAGCACCGGCCAGCCCTTGCGCTCGTACAGCCGCAGGGCGAACAGCACCTCGCGGCGGATCGCCTCCGGGTCGACATAGTCCGAGCCGTCTCCCCCCTGCAGCTTGATCTGGCGCTCACGGCGGATCGCCTCCAGGCGCTTGGGCTGGATGGTCAGGGCCACGATGCGCTTCGGGTCGATGGCCTCGATCTCCGCCGGCGGCTCCTCGCCGAGGATGACGGGGACGTTGGCCACCTTCCAGCCGCGGTAGGAGAGGTAGATGCTGACCGGCGTCTTGGAGGCCCGCGACACCCCCAGCAGCACGATCTCGGCCCCGCCGATCGTCTGCAGCCGCCGGCCGTCGTCGTGCTGGATGGTGAAGTCGACCGCCTCGATGCGCTGGAAGTAATCCTGGTCCAGCTGGTGGAACAGCCCGGGCTTGGCCAGCGGCGAAATCTCCAGCAGGTCGGAGAGGCGGGTGAGAACCGGCCCCAGGATGTCAACGGTGGGCACGCCGTTTAGCCGCCCCAGCTCAGTGATCTCGTGGCGCAGCTCGGGCGAGGCCATGGTGTAGATGACCACGCCGTTGACCGCCGTGGCCCGCGCGAAGACCTCATGCACCTGCTGCGGCGTGCGGACGTTGGACAGGGTCTCCAGGACGATCTGGGTGGTCTTGAACTGGCTCAACGCCGCCAGCACCACCGTCTCGCAGGTCCTGCCGGTGGCGTCGGATACGGCGAAGATATAGCGCTTGAACTCCTTCTGCCCGCCGGTCATGGCCGCAGGATACGCCCCCCGGCGGCCGCTTGTCAAACCGCAAGGGCGCCGCCAAGTACGTTGTTCCGGAGGCCATTCGCTCCCCGACAGCGGGGCAGGCAAAGTCCCGCTGATCGGGGTGTAATCACCGCTGCCGTGGGAAGAGGCGGTTGCGAATGCCCGGCGCCTCCGGTATAATAGTCCCACCATGCTGAAATTCATCGTGCGCAAGATCTTCGGCACCCAGAACGAGCGGGACCTGAAGCGCATGGCGCCCCTGGTGGCGCGCATCAACGCCCTCGAGCCCACCCTGCGCGAGCTGAGCGACGAGCAGCTGCGCGCCAAGACCGGCGAGTTCCAGGCCCGCGCCCGCGGCGGCGAGGAGCTGGACGACCTCCTTCCCGAGACCTTCGCCGTCGTGCGCGAGGCGGCGCGGCGCACGCTGAACATGCGCCACTTCGACGTGCAGCTGCTGGGCGGCATCGTCCTGCACCAGGGCAGGATCGCCGAGATGAAGACGGGCGAGGGCAAGACCCTGGTGGCCACCCTGCCCGCCTATCTGAACGCCCTGACCGGCAAGGGCGTGCACGTGGTCACGGTCAACGACTACCTGGCCAAGCGCGACTCCGAGTGGATGGGCCGCATCTACCTCTTCCTCGGCCTGAGCGTCGGGGTCATCCAGCACGAGATGGACGACCAGCAGCGCAAGCAGGCCTACGCCTGCGACGTGACCTACGGCACCAACAACGAGTTCGGCTTCGACTACCTGCGCGACAACATGAAGTTCGACGTGCAGAGCCTGAGCCAGCGCGAGTTCCACTACGCCATCGTCGACGAGGTCGACTCCATCCTCATCGACGAGGCGCGCACGCCGCTGATCATCTCCGGCCCCACCGAGGAGTCCACCTCCTTCTTCTACCGCGTCAACGAGTTCGTCGCCCGCATCCGGCGCAGCAAGGAATACTACGACCACGACGAGAAGACCAAGACCGTCGTGCTCACCGAGAGCGGCATCAGCGAGGCCGAGAAGTTCTTCCATGTCGACAACCTCTACGACCTGCCGAACATGGACCTGCTGCACCAGATCTACCAGTCGCTCAAGGCGCACCTGATCTTCCACCGCGACGTCGACTACCTGGTCAAGGACGGGCAGGTGCTGATCGTGGACGAGTTCACCGGCCGCATCATGCCCGGCCGCCGCTACTCCGACGGCCTGCACCAGGCGCTGGAGGCCAAGGAGAACGTCAAGATCGAGCAGGAATACCAGACCCTGGCCACCATCACCTTCCAAAACTACTTCCGCATGTACGGCAAGCTGGCGGGCATGACCGGCACGGCCATGACCGAGGCCGAGGAGTTCGCCCACATCTACAAGCTCGACGTCACCGAGATCCCCACCAACCGGCCGCTGATCCGCACGGAGTACGCCGACGTGATCTACGGCAGCAAGGAGGAGAAGTGGAACGCCGTGGCGGAGGAGATCAAGTCCCTCCACGACAAGGGCCAGCCGGTGCTGGTGGGCACCATCTCCATCGAGAACTCGGAGCTGCTCAGCCGCCGCCTGCACCGCGAGCGCATCCGCCACGTCGTGCTCAACGCCAAGTACCACGAGTCCGAGGCCGAGATCGTCGCCCAGGCCGGCCGCCTCGGCTCGGTGACCATCGCCACCAACATGGCCGGCCGCGGCACCGACATCCTGCTGGGCGGCAACCCCGAGGCGCTGCTGCGCGAGGAGCTCAAGAAAAAGGGCTTCACCCCGGACACGGCGCCGCCCGTGGTGCTGGAGAAGGCACGCGAGGAGATCGCGACGGCGGTGGTCCGCGAGCACGACGAGGTGATCGCCCGCGGCGGCCTGCACATCCTGGGCACCGAGCGCCACGAGGCGCGGCGCATCGACAACCAGCTGCGCGGGCGCTCGGGCCGCCAGGGCGACCCCGGATCCTCGCGCTTCTACATCTCGCTCGAGGACGACCTGATGAAGATCCTCGGCTCCGACCGCGTGCGCGGCATGCTGGTCCGCGCCGGCATGAACAACGGCGTGCCCCTGGAGAACCGCCTGGTGTCGCGCGCCATCGAGAACGCGCAGAAGCAGATCGAGGGGCAGAACTTCTCCATCCGCAAGCACCTGCTGGAATACGACGACGTGATGAACAAGCAGCGCCGCCACATCTACCAGCTGCGCCGCGACATCCTCTTCGGCAAGGACTTCAGTTCGCACGTCCAGGAGCTGACCGACGACCTCTACGACGAGATCTTCTCCTACTATATCGACGAGAACAAGGAGAGCGAGCACTGGGACATCGAGGCCTTCCAGAAGGAGACGCTGCTGCAGTTCGGCATCGATCTGCGCGGCGAGGACCCCGCCGCCCTGCGCGACGCGCCGCCGCTGGAGCTGAAGGAGCGCGTGCGAGAGCGCATCAAGGCCGCCTACCGCGAGAAGGAGGCGCTGCTGGGCGCGGCGCAGATGCGCGAGCTCGAGCGCATGATCCTGCTGCAGGTGATCGACAGCCAGTGGAAGGACCACCTGCTCAGCATCGACCACCTCAAGGAGGGCATCGGCCTGCGCGGCTACGCCCAGAAGGACCCGCTCATCGAGTACAAGAAGGAGAGCTACGACCTGTACGAGCAGCTGCTCAACCGCATCGACGAGGAGGTCCTGCGCTTCCTCTTCCTGTTCCGCCCGGTAGCGCGCGAGGAGCTCGACGAATGGCGCCAGAAGAAGCCCAAGATGTCCGCCCCGGCCTTCAAGATGCCGGGCGGCAAGCACAAGAAGAAACGATGAAGGACAACGACAAGATCCTGCCCGAGCCCGGCCTGACCTACGACGACGTGCTGCTGGTTCCCGGCTACTCCGAGGTCCTGCCCAGCCAGGCCGACACCGCCAGCCAGTTCTCGCGGCGCATCCGCCTGAGCCTGCCGCTGGTGGCCGCGGCCATGGACACCGTCTCCGAGTCGCGCATGGCCATCGCCATGGCCCAGTTGGGCGGCATCGCCATCATCCACAAGAACCTCAGCATCGCCGACCAGGCCGCCGAGGTGCGCATGGTCAAGCGCTCCGAGTCGGGGATGATCGTCAACCCCATCACCCTGCGCCCGGACAACACCATCCAGGACGCGCTGCAGCTGGTCCGCGAGAAGGGCATCTCGGGCCTGCCCATCGTCGACGAGGCCGGCCGCCTGGTGGGCATCCTCACCAACCGCGACCTGCGCTTCGCCGGCAGCCCCGGCGCCCGCATCTCCACGGTCATGAAGTCCAAGGGACTGGTCACTGCCGGCGAGGACATCACCATGGCGGAGGCCAAGAAGCTCCTGCACAGCCACCGCATCGAGAAGCTGCCGGTGGTGGACAAGGACAATTTCCTCAAGGGCTTGATCACCTTCAAGGACATCGTCAAGACCGAGCGCTTCCCCGCGGCCAGCAAGGACGCCCAGGGGCAGCTGCGCGTGGGCGCGGCCGTGGGCACCGCCGCCGACACCCCGGAGCGGGTGCGGGCGCTGCTGGCGGCCAAGGCCGACGCCATCGTCGTCGACACGTCGCACGGCCATTCGCGCAAGGTCCTGGACATGGTGGAGACGGTGCGCGCGCTGGCGCCGGACGTCGACCTGCTGGCCGGCAACGTCGCCACCGCCGCCGCCGCCCGCGACCTGCTGGCGCGCGGCGTCGACGCCATCAAGGTCGGCATCGGCCCCGGCTCGATCTGCACCACGCGCGTGGTCACCGGCGCCGGCATGCCGCAGCTCACCGCCGTCATGGAGGTCAGCCGCGAGGTCGCCGGCCGCGTGCCGGTCATCGCCGACGGCGGCATCAAGTTCTCGGGGGACATCACCAAGGCCCTGGCCGCCGGCGCCGACACGGTGATGATCGGCTCCATGCTGGCCGGGACCGACGAGAGCCCGGGCGAGCTGGTGATCTACCAGGGGCGCTCCTACAAGAAATACCGCGGCATGGGCTCCATCGGCGCCATGAAGGCGGGCAGCCGCGACCGCTACTTCCAGGAGGACGAGTTCTCCGAGAGCAAACTGGTGCCCGAGGGCATCGAGGGGCGCGTCCCCTACCGCGGCTCGGTCATGAGCCTGATCCCGCTGCTCATCGGCGGCGTCCGCGCCGGCATGGGCCTGACCGGCTGCGCTTCGGTGGCCGAGCTGCACCGCAAGGCGCGCTTCGTGCGCATCACCTTCGCCGGCCTGAAGGAGAGCCACGTCCACGACGTCATCATCACCGAGGAATCCCCCAACTACCGGATGGATTGAGCCGCGGCCCTTTCCTTGACGGGCGAGTTCCGGTATAATCGGCTGCAGAGAGGTCGCGAAGCCGCCATGAGCGAGCCCCAAATCCCCGACAAGCTGACCTTCCGCCGCAAGGAGGTCATGCAGCTGGCCAAGCTGGACGGCCGCGTTCTCGACTACTGGGAGAAGGAGTTCCAGGCCTTCGCGCCGGTCGTGAACCGCAGCGGCGAGAAATTCTACAGCCGCCGCGACGTCGAGGTCATCCTGGCCGTCAAGCTGTGGCTGATCAAGGAAAAGCGCGACAAGAACGAGATCAAGGACCTGCTCCTCCAGAACTTCGGGGACCTGGCGGGAACGGCGCCCGCCGCCTCCGGCAGCGATACCGTCGATCCCGAGAAGCTGCGGCGCATCCGCCACGGCCTCGACGAAATCTTGACTTTACTCGCCAAAGATGATAAAAAGTAGCGAGCCGGGGCGTAGCGCAGCCTGGTTAGCGTACACGCTTGGGGTGCGTGTGGTCGGTGGTTCGAATCCACTCGCCCCGACTCTTTCCTGACATCATCCCGCCATGAAGACGATACTGCTGACCAACGACGACGGCTTCTATTCGCCGGGACTCACGGCCCTGAAGGCCGAGCTGGAAAAGCGTCACCGCGTCTGGGTCGTGGCGCCCGACCGCGAGATGAGCGCCATCAGCATGGCCCTGACCCTCAACCGCCCGCTGCGCGTGAAGCGCATCGCGGAGAACGTGCACGCCGTCAGCGGCACTACCTCCGATTGCGTGAACATCGCCCTGCAGAAGATCCTGCCGGCGCGCCCCGACTTCGTCGTCTCGGGGATGAACCTGGGCGAGAACCTGTCCGAGGACGTGTTCTTCTCCGGCACGGTGGGCGGCGCCTTCTCCGGCCACCTCTACGGCATCCCGGCGCTGGCCGTGTCGCTGATCGCCGGCCTGGGCGACGCCCGCGAGCAGGAGTTCGAGTGCGAGCCCGGGGCGCGCGTGGCCGCGCGCATCCTGGACAAGCTTCTGGACGGCCCTCGCGACAGCGCGGTCTATAACGTCAATATCCCCTTCCCCAACCGCGGCGAGGTCGCCGTCACCGCCCTGGGCAGCAAGCACTACACCCCCGACATCGTCGAGCGCGTCGATCCGCGCGGCCGTCCCTATTACTGGATCGGGACGGGGATGCCGAGTTACGAGGGCGGGGAGGGAAGCGATGTCTGGGCCGTGAAGAACGGCTACGTTTCCCTGAGCATCATCCGCTACGACCTGAACGCGCACGCGGAGCGGCAGCGCCTGGAGCAGGCCTTCCGCGGCTTCGTCCTCTAGCCTCCGCCTTCGCTCCCTTCGCCGTCTGCGCGGCCGGCTTCGTCCGCCTTGTCGGCCAGCACCTGCCGGGCCTGCGCCAGCAGCGGGCGCGGGACCATGATGCGCACCTTGCCCAGGCCGTCGAGGGTGATGCCGAAGATGCGCCCCGCCGCCTCGTAGCGCAGCAGCACCGGGATGCCGAAGCTCTCCAGCTTGGACTTGACGATCTCGGCCTCGATGCCGCCCTCGATCGTCGCCAGCTCCTCCAATCCGTCGTCGCTCATCGCCGGGCGCCGCCTGCGCCGCGCGGGGCCGCCCCCTATTTCACCTTCTCGCGGAAATAGAGGAAGAAGAGCTGCATGCCCAGCTCGCGGTTGTCCTTGCTGTCGGGATAGACCTTGTTGGGGGTGAACACCTTGTCGCAGAGGAACTCCAGGGTGAACTCCTCGGCGTTGCCCATCATCTCCGGGGTGACGGTGTACTCGCGGGTGAACAGCGCGTCGGGGACGAACTCCTCCAGCAGCGCGCCGTTGAGCTTGATGGCCAGCTTCTGGTCCGGGAGGACGTTCTTGTTGACCCCGCCCTTGATGAGCAGCGTGCACTCCTTCTTGGGGTTTTCGATGACGCACACCGAGCGCGCCGTGGTCCAGCGCCAGCTCTTGGTGAAGGGCTCCTTGGCGCTGGCGTCGGTCTCGATCTCGTTCCAGCCCTCGTCGTACACGATCTCCGGGGCGTTGATCGAGGCCGGCTGGACGTTAAGCTTCTTCTCGAACAGGGCGATGGGCTTCTCCTGGCTGCCCGGCTTGTACAGCCCGACCGACAGCTTGATCTCCTCATAGCCCTCGAAATCGACGTCGAACTCGTTCAGGAACTGGGGGACGAAGACGGTGCGCGAATAGCGCACGTGGTCGTTGGCCGTCCAGGCGCCGGTGTCCTTGGCCGGCAGGTGGTCATCCTGCAGGAGCATCTCCTTGCTGTTCATCCGCCAGAAATGGACGAAAACCCGGTAACCGGGATCGAGCTTCTTGAAGTCGGCCGCGGTCTTGAAGTCGAAATCGAGCTTGAGGAAAAGCGAGTCGGTGACGGTCGCGGGAGCCAGGGTCAGGGAAAGGTCGACCCCGCGGCGGTCCGCCTTGCCCCCGCAGGACGGAGCCAGGAGGAGTATCGGCAAAATGGCCCAGGCGATCTTCAGCTTCATGGTGCCTCCTTTCAAACCGGGGAAAATGTAGCACAAACGGCCGGGCAATGCAATCGCCCTGACAGCGGAGTTGCCGCCCCGATCAGCGGGGCGTCCTGTAGGGCAGCCGGGGATGCAAAGGCCGCCGGGGCTTCCCCGGCGGCGAAACTTACACCCCGATCAGCGGGGCCTCTGCCCCGCAGTCGTGGATTCAATGGCCGCCGGGGCTTACCCGGCGGCGAGACTTACACCCCGATAGCAGGGCCTCTGCCTCGCAGTCGTGGATTGAATGGCCGCCGGGGCGTCGCGCGCCCCGGCCGCCCGTTGTCATCGCTATTTCTTGCCCTTGCCGACGTCCTCGAACTCGGCGTCGATCACCTCGCCCTCGCTGGCCGGACCTTCGCCTCCGGGCTGCGCGCCGCCGGCTGGACCGCTCTCAGCGCCGGGCTGCGGGCCCTTCTGGGCG